>DASVIK010000426.1:0-3890 GCA_036382135.1 Candidatus Limnocylindrales bacterium
CCGGGCACACGAACCTCGACCGCCCTGGAGGCGCGGATCGCCACCCGGCTCGTCTCGCTGGAGGGCGTCCTCGACCACGCCCTGTCAGCGGATCGAACGGGTCCGGCGACCGACCCGGGCCCGATGGGCCCGGCCGACCTCGCGGGCATCCGTCTCTTCGTTCCGGCGCACCGGCTCATCCGCCTGGCCCTGGACCTGGGATTGCCACTCACCCGGATCGCCGGACTCGATCCAGTTCACGTCGACCTCGCGGGTGGGTATCCCGCGGTCGGGTCGATCGTGTATATCGATGGGAGCGTCGAGGCTGGGAGCGTCGGTCCGGGGACGGTCCAGCTCCAGGTCAAGGTGCCCACGACCATCGGCCATGTCGTGATCGTCCCGATCAAGAGCGATCCGGCCACCCGCCTGTGGATCGTCCGGATCGACAAGGCGCCGTGATCCTCAAGAGGTCCCTCGGCCGGCCTGACTCATCCCACCCGGGGTGTCCTGCGAAGTCAGGGTGGGGCGTCCGGGCCGCCGGCACGACGTGCGGTAGGCCTCCGTGCCGCCCTGCAGCGCCTGTGCGACGATGCGCCCAGCCCCAGACGGAGACACGCGATGTTCGAGCGACTCTTCGGCAGCCGCGAGCAGGACACGGCGGTAGCCGAGCGGATCCCGCCCGGCCAGTACCGGACGACCAAGTTCCCGGTCCTGCACTACGGCTCGGTCCCGCGCACCGACCTCGCGAAATGGGACTTCAAGGTCTGGGGCGAGGTGGACAGCCCGTTCACGCTCACCTGGCCGCAGGTCAAGGAGCTGCCGCGCAAGACGGTCGGGACCGACATCCATTGCGTGACGCGCTGGACCAAGCTCGACACGACGTGGGAAGGCGTGCCCATCCAGGAGATCCTGCGCCTGGCCGGCGTCCGCACATCGGCGACGCACGTGCTCGCCCATTCCGAGCAGGGCTACACGGCCAACATGCCGCTCACCGTGCTCGACGACGACGATGTGCTCCTCGCGGACACGTTCGACGGCGCCGAGCTCGAGCAGGAGCACGGCTGGCCGCTCCGCCTCCTCGTCCCGAAGCGCTACTTCTGGAAGAGCGCCAAATGGATCCGCGGCCTCGAATTCCTCGACCACGACATCCTCGGCTTCTGGGAACGTTACGGCTACAACAACGACGCCGACCCCTGGAAGGAAGAGCGCTACAGCGAGTAGCACGGGGTGGGGCCGCGCGCGTCGGCGCCGCGGGCTGAAGCCGCGGCCGCGAGCTGAGCTGCAGCAAGCGAGCTGAGCCCGCGCCACGCCCGCGCCTGCGGGCTGAGCCGTGGCCGCGCCAGGCCCACACCCGCGCCCGCGCCACGTTTCGTTGCGTCTACTACCGGCGGTAGTGCAATCCACCAGGCTGATGCCCGGGCGGGCATAGCCGACCGACTGGCGGACCCTGGCGACGACCGCTCCGTGCTTGGGATCAGCGGCCTCGGTGGCCGACGGCCGCGACGGCCGCACCTAACACTACGGGCCGTAGTAAACGCCACGAAAGAGGTCGGGAGCGGCCGGAGTTGCGGGTGCAGCCGGAGGGCTGATGCGGCCGGAGGTCCGGCGCGGCCGGAGGTCCGGCGCGGCATGTACGGCCGGAGAGCGGGGCCCCACCCGCGCGGCAAGCCGGGTGCGCCGGCTCGACCCTGGACGGCTCAGCGAGGGCTGGCCACCCGCTGCTCGAACAGCCGCTTCATGATCTCCACGAGCGCGAGGTAGGCCGCGACGATCACGGCGAGCAGCGGCCAGAACACGAACGGGAGCGGCGTGAACCCGAGCACGTCGCCGAGCGGACTGAGTGGGATGACGACGACCACGACGAGCGCGACGACGATCGCCGCGGCCAGCGGCCGGCTCGGGCGACTCCGCCAGAACGGCGTCTGCCGGGTCCGGATGGCGAGGACCACGAGGATCTGGCTGAACAGCGACTCGACGAACCAGCCCGTGTGGAACGACGCCTCGTTCAGGCCGAGGACCAGCAGGAGCAGGCCGAACGTGACGAAGTCGAAGATCGACGAGACAGGCCCGAAGATGAGCATGAACCGCTCGATGGCGTGCACGTCCCAGTGGGCCGGCTCGGCCTCGACGTCGGGGTCGACCGAATCGGTCGGGATGGCCGACTGCGACGCGTCGTAGATGAGGTTGTTGAGCAGGATCTGGCCCGGCGTCATGGGCAGGAACGGGAGGAGGAACGCGGCGCCGGCCATGCTCAGCATGTTGCCGAAGTTCGAGCTCGTGCCCATCCGGATGTACTTGAGCGTGTTGGCGAACGTGCGCCGGCCTTCCGTCACGCCCTGGCTGATCGCCGCCAGGCTCGGCTCGAGCAGGATGATGTCGGCCGCCGAACGGGCGACGTCGGTGGCGTTGTCGACGCTGATGCCGACGTCCGCGACGTGGAGTGACGGTGCGTCGTTGATGCCGTCGCCGAGGTACCCGACGACCGCCCCGGACTCGCGCAGGGCGCGGATGACCTGGAGCTTCTGGTCCGGATCGACCCGCGCGAAGATCGTCGTGCGCCGGACCCGGGCGACCAGGGCGGGGTGGCGCATCGTGCGCATCTGGTCCCCGGTCAGGACGCCCTCGACCTTCAGGCCCACCTGGTCAGCGACGTGGCGGGCGACCAGCTCGTTGTCGCCCGTCACGACCTTCAACTCGACGTGCTGCGCGGCCAGCGCCGCGATCGTGTCCTTCACGCCCGCCTTCGGCGGGTCGCTGAAGAGGATCACGCCTTCGAAGACGAGGTCGCGCTCGAGGTCCTTCGCACCCGCCAGGCCCGCCGCGGACGTCTCCGCGGGGTCGAGCTCGCGCGACGCGACGCCCACGAGCCGGTAGCCGTCCGCCGAAGCCTTGTCCACGAGGTCGGAGAGCCGCTTCTTCTCGGGCGCCTTGATCGGCCGCGCCGCGGCGCCTTCGCGCACGAGCGTCGCCTGTGCGACGACGGCTTCCGGCGCACCCTTCGTCACGATCATCGGCCGGCCATCCTTGCCGTGCCGCAAGATCACGCTCAGCATCCGGCGCTGGAAGTCGTACGGCAGCTCGCCGAGCTTTGCCCAGGTCGCCAGGTCCTTGGGCGCCTTGGTACCGCCCACGATCGCCGCGTCGAGTGGGTTGGCGAAGCTCGCCTGGAAGTGACTGTTGAGGAACGCGAGGGCGAGGGCGTTCGTGGCTTCGGTGGCGTCGTCGCTGTCGATGCCCACGGCGCGGACCAGGGCGAGCTTGCCATCGGTCAGGGTGCCGGTCTTGTCCGTGCACAGGATCGTCACGCTGCCCAGGTTCTGGATCGCCGGCAGGCGCTTGACGAGCACGCCGTGGGCCGCGAGCGCTCGCGCTCCGCGGGTCAGGTTCAGGGTCACGATGGCCGGCAGGAGCTCGGGGGTGAGGCCGACCGCGAGGGCGATGGCGAAGAGCAGGGCGTCGAAGAGCGGCCGATGGAGCGCGACGTTGATCGCGAACACGGCCACGACGAGGATGAGCGTGACCCGGGCGATGAGCAGCCCGAAGGCGCGCACGCCGTGCTGGAAATCGGTCTCCGGCGCACGCTCGATGAGCCGGCGCGCGATCGCGCCGTAGCTCGTCCGCGCCCCGGTCGCCGTGATGACCGCTCGACCCGTGCCGCTGACCACGCTCGTGCCGAAGAACACGAGCCCCGGGCGGTCCGCCTCCTTCGTCGGGTCGAGGTGGCCGGTCGCGGGTGCCTTCAGGGCCGCCGCGGACTCCCCCGTGAGCGACGACTCGTCGACGTAGAGGTGGTTGGCGTCGACCAGGCGACCGTCCGCCGGGACGATGTTGCCCGCCGCGAGCAGGACGAGATCGCCGACGACGACCTCGCCGATCGGCACATCGGTCGGCTTGCCGTCGCGGACGGTCGT
>DASVIK010000427.1:0-2492 GCA_036382135.1 Candidatus Limnocylindrales bacterium
GTCGGCCCGCCATCGCCACCCCCGGCGTCGAGGATCGGCGTGCCTCAGGGCGGTCGCCGCCGACGCCGCCGCGGCGACGTAGCGGACCGCCCGCCGGCGGGACACCGTCCCCCGGGCCAGGGCTGGCCGCCGAAGTGAAGCAGTCACGGGGCGACTCCTTTCTCGCCGATCTCGGGCATCCTCCGTCGCGGTCCGCGACGCCTAGAGTCGGTCTCCGAAGAGCGTCTTCGGGAGGAAGACGTACAGGTTCACGAACCCGACCCCGCCCACGAGCACCACTCGCATGATGAGGGGCCAGGTCGTCTCCCACACCCAGAGCCCGGCGACCACGGGCAGGAAGAGGAGCCAGACCACGCCCTGGACGATGAGCGGGAGGCCGCGGATCCACTCCCAGGTCTGATCGAGGCTGCCCTGGCTCCAGACGAGAGCGGCGGCGAACGCCGCCCAGAGGACCGCGAACACGATGAAGATGCCGACGCTGAACAGGGATTCCATCCGAGTCTGCCTCCCGGGTGAGCTTCGCTCCTGGATCTCGTGCTCGCCGAGGACGAGCCGCGTATCGGAACCCATTCCGACTCCTCTTCTTCGGCGTGCCCGCAGGCAGGCCCTCGCCAGCTGGTCGGCATCGGACGGCCATCCAGGGACGGGGAGCGCGATGGCCGTCAGCACGGCCAGTCGGCCTCCAGATCCGTCCCGCGTCGATCGTCATCTCGCGCAGCGGCTCGATCCTCCGGCCTGGTCGAGGCAGTGGGGAGTGCGAAACGTCGGATCCATACAGGACATTCGGCCCCCTCGACCCGTCGGGTGGTCACCCGATCGAGCCGGTCGTCAGCCGTCGGCGTACAGCGCGACGAAGTCCGACGAGGACACGACCCCGACCGGCCGACCCGCTTCGTCGAGCGCGACGAGGCGATGCACCTTCCGGTCGCGCATCACCCGGGCGGCCTCCCGCAGCGTGCCGGTCATCGGGACCGTGATCGCCGGCGAGCTCATGAGCTCCCCGACGCGGAGGCCGCTGGCCTCGGTGCGCAGGAGGCGGCCGATCGCCGAGTCCTGGATCGCGATCAGGTCGGTCTGGCTGATGACTCCGACGAGCGAACCGCCCTCGTCGACGACCGGCAGGCCGCTGACCGAATAGGCACGAATGAGGCGGGCAGCCTCTTCAAGCGGCGCGTCCTCGGCGACGACGATCGGATCGATCGTCATGACGTCGGCAACCAGGAGCTGTCTCGTGTCCATGTCCGGCCTCCAGCGACACGGACATCGTCCCGGCCCGGTCGGCCGCCAAGAAGGGCCAAACCGCCCGACTCAGGGGACGGCGGTCACCCGCCGTGACGCCGCCGGTCCCGGGTGGCACCCGAAGGCGCGCTCATCAGTCTCCGCCGCCCATCGATCGGACCAGGTCGCTCACCGACAGCAGGCCGATGGGCGTTTCGCCGTCCGCGCCGATGACGACCAGCCGGTGGATGCGCCGCTCCTCCATCAGGCGGGCGGCATCCTCGACGCTGACGTCGGAGGTCACGGCGACCGCCGGATGGGTCATGAGGTGACGGACGGTGAGGGCCGACCAGGCACCCCACAGCGCCTCCGTCGTCCGGGCGTGGAGCAGGTCCGTCTGGCTCAGGACGCCCACCAGGGAGCCCTCCCAGTCGACGACGGGCAGGCCGCTGATCCGGTAGAAGTCCATGATCGCCGCCGCCTCGGCGAGCGGCATGTCCACGTTGGCGACGACCGGATCGCCAGTCATCAGCTGGCCGACCGTCCTCGGTTCGCTCACGGCTCTCATGTGCGCGCCTCCCTCACGCTGCAGCCTCGGTGGTCGCGGCGTCTGGCGGCAGGTCCGAAACGGCCCAACCCGCGGGCCGATCGGCCCCTCCGGGGGCGCGGCTCAGACGCGACCCTTCGGGACGGTGTGCCAGTACGTCTTGTTGAAGACGATCTTGCCGAGATGCCACAACCGGTTGGGGGTGGGCGGCTTGGGCGGATGCTCGTAGTCGAACTGGAGCAGCGTCCCCTTGCCGTCCCCGATCTCGAAGAAGCACATCACCTTGCCGAGGTAGTTGCCCTTCCGGGGTTCGACGTGCCGGCCCTCGACGGCGGCGACGATCCGCTCGACGACGACCGGAGCCTCGAAGTGGGCGGTCGAGCCGGCCTTCGAGAGGGGCAGGTCCGTGGCGTCCCCGAGCGCATAGACGTTCGGACGGTCGCCGACCAGGAGGGTGGTCCGGTCGGTCGGCAGCCAGCCCCCGGGCGCGGGGGCCAGCCCCGAGTCGATCAGGACCTGTGCACCGCGATGGGGCGGCACGAGGATCAGCAGGTCGTAGGCGAGCTCTTCGCCCTCGAGGCTCTGGACCACCTTGCGCTCCGGATCGATGGTCTCGACGTTGAAGAACGTGTGCAGCTCGATGCCCTTGCGCTCGAGGACGGGCGTCGCCATGGCCGAGACCGACTCGATCGTGAAGGCGCGCCCGATCGGCGAACAGAAGTGCATC
>DASVIK010000428.1:0-10185 GCA_036382135.1 Candidatus Limnocylindrales bacterium
AGGACGCGGGCGCGCGCCGTCGCGCGGTCGGGCAGTCTCATGCGATCGGACCTCCTCCGTGTCGCTCGCCCACCACCGACCGGATCCTCCGCCCGGTCGGCCGCGGGCGAGTCGTCTGGGCCGATGGTACGACCGGGCGGGTCCACGGAGCGTGACCGCCGCGTGCGGACCGGGCCGCTCACCCACGCGACGTATCCCTCCGGATCCGGCGCGGCGGCGCACCGGGGTCCGCCGCCCGAAGCCGGGCCGTCCGGCTGTTTGCTACACTGCCCGCCGCAGCGGCCCAGAGCGCAGCGAAAGATCACGGGTCCGGCAGAGACAATGCGCCGAACCTGCAGCACATCTTCGTGATCATGCTCGAGAACCACAGCCAGTCGAGCGTCATCGACGACGCCAACGCCCCGTACATCACGAGCCTTGCCCATGGCTACGGCATGGCCTCGAACTACTACGGCGTCACCCACCCGAGCGAGCCCAACTACGTGGCCGCCATCAGTGGCAGCAACTGGTTCATCAACGACGATGACCCGAGCCACCGCTACGACCACACCAACCTCGTGGACCAGCTCGAGTCCCACCATCGGACCTGGGCCGCGTACATGGAGTCGATGCCAAGCGCCGGCTTCCTCGGCGACCAGTACCCGGCGACGGCCGCCCTGTACGTGAGCAAGCACGACCCGTTCGTGCTCATGTCGGATATCCGCAACAACCCGGTCCGCCTGTCGCGGGTCAAGCCCTACACCCAGTTCGCCGCGGACATGAAGTCGCGCCACATCCCGAGCTTCGTGTGGATCAGCCCGAACCAGTGCAACGACATGCACGGCGGCGTCTTCGCGCCGGTCGCCACCGACGGCAGCGACGGGACGCCGTGTCCGTTCGGCAGCGCCAAGGACGACCCGAACGATGCGGCCCTCAAGGCCAAGGCCGACGCGTTCGTCAAGGGCGCCGTCTCGGCGATCATGCACTCGAGCGCCTGGCACGAGAACAGCGCCATCTTCATCGTCACCGATGAGAACGACTTCGTCGGGGCGAACCTCCCGGTCAACGACGGCTGGGAGTCGGCCGCGGGCTGCTGCGACTCGCCCATCCTGCCGGACGGCTACAAGTTCCTGAACTCGCACAGCCTGCCCGACGGCAACGTCTGGCACGGCGTGTCCGACGGCAACGGCGGGACGACCTTCGTCTACGGCGGCGGGCTCATCCCGGCGATCGTGGTCCGACCGCACGGTCTCCACGGCTTCGTGAGCGACAACCCGTACAACCACTATTCGCTCCTGCGGACGGTCGAGTGGGCGTGGGGCCTCGGCTACCTCGGCAACGCGTCCGATTCGGCCCAGGTCCAGGCCATGACGGAGTTCCTCCACTAGGCGGGCGTCCCGTGGCCCGACCGGCGCCCGCGGCGCCGGTCGGGCTTCTTCACGTCCGGGCCGGTGCGTCGCGTGCGCCGGGGCGCGTCGTCGCCCGGGGTCGCGCTCGGGCATACTCGGGGCATGCTCATCGGCCCCGAGGCGCTCGCCGAGATCGTCGGCGACGCTCACACTCGCATCGTCGACGTGCGCTGGTATCTCGGGCGACCGGGCGACGGTCTTACCGCGTACGTGGCCGGCCACATCCCGGGCGCCGTCTTCCTCGACATCGACGGCGACCTCGCGCTCGCCCCCGGCCCGGGCCTGCCCGGGCGCCATCCTCTCCCCGATCCGAGCACCTTCGCGCGCCGCCTCGAGGCGGCTGGGATCGGCGACGAGCACCTGGTCGTCGCCTACGACGACGTTGGCGGCTGGGTGGCCGCCCGGCTGTGGTGGATGCTCGATTCGCTCGGCCATCGCGACGCCGCGGTGCTCGACGGCGGCTTCGGCGCCTGGCTGGCCGCGGGCGGGGCGGTCTCGACGGACGCGCCGGTCGGCGAGCCCGGACGGCTCTCGCTCGCCTCGACCTGGGGCCGAACCATCGATCGCGAGACCCTGCGGGCGCGACTGGGATCCGTGACGGTCCTCGATGCCCGCGGTGCGCCGCGCTATCGCGGTGAGATCGAGCCGATCGACCCCGTCGCCGGGCACATCCCGACGTCGCTGAGCGCGCCCACCGACGGCAACCTCGGTCCCGACGGGCGCTTCATGTCCGCCGATGCTCTGCGGGCCCGTTTCGCCGCGTTCGGCGATCCGTCGCGGCCCGTCGTGACCTCGTGCGGCAGCGGCGTCGCGGCATGCGCGAACGCCCTGGCGATGCGCGTGGCCGGCCTGCCCGACCCGATCCTCTACCCGGGCTCGTGGAGCGACTGGTCCACCGCCGGCTTCCCTGTGGCGACGGGCCCCGAGCCCGGAGACCCGCCGGGGTAGGTCCCGACGCTGGCCGGACGCCGCCTCAGCGGGGCGGCAGGGCTCCGGCGACGAGGAATGTGAGGGTCGCGCTCAGGACCCCGACGAGCAGCAGGGGACGGGCGAGCCAGCGCGCCAGGTCGGGCAGCAGGAAGCCGTCCGCGGCAGGGCCGATAGCGGCCCGCGCCGCGAGCAGGGGCGGCAGGAAGTCGGTCCGCGCGGCCGCCCGGCGGCGGGCCTCCTCGACGGCGAGACGAGCTGCGGCCCCGATCGCGCCGCCTTCCGGCGCATCGGCGGCTCCTTCGCCCTCGGACGCCTTCAGGGCTCCGAGCGCCGCCTCCGCGTCGGCCAGATCGCCGTCGCCGGAGCCGACGAAGCTCACCAGGGCGACCTCGAGCGCACGGTCGAAGCGCTCAGCGATGGTGGTCTCGGGCAGCGCGAGGGCGACCCGCCGGGCGGTGTCGAGCTCGCCGATCCAGAGAAGCAGCTCGATCCTGGGCAGGTCGCCGCCCGCCCCGCGCGCGGGATGCGCCTCCAGCCAGGCCCGGGCGCGGGCGGGCGTGGACGGCACGGGATCGCCTGTCGCCCCACGCCAGCGGACCCAGTCCGCCCGGCCAACCCAGCGGTAGAGCTCGAGCGCCCGCCGGAGGTCGCGAGGCCGGGCCAGGGCGGCCAGGGCGAACGTGATGACCGCGAAGGCGATCGCCGAGCCGAGGAACGCAAGGATCGTGCCGGCCCAACCGGGCCGGGCGACGGCCACCGATCGGGCGACGACGGCGACCACCGCGACGCCGACGACCGCCGCGATCGAGACCCGGCGGCGCTCCCGGTCGCGAAAGCCGCGAACGAGCGCGAACTGGCGGGCCATCGCGTCGGGCGCCGTGGCCCGGACACCGAATCGCCGCCGGATGAGCGGGCGGTCACGCATCGGCACGGTCCGGCACCCGGTTGGCCACCGTCACGTAGGTCACGCCACCGAGGGTACGTCCCGGATGAGTCGCCGTGCATAGGACTCATGGACGATGGACCGATGACGACCCGCGAGCGACCCGTCGATCGGGGCACGGAGCGCGGCCGCCGCATCGTCGCCGAACGTGGACGGGAGCTTCGAGTCGCGCGCCTCGATCGGGGTCTGACGATGGCCGACGTGGCGGGGGCCACGAGGATGTCGGTCTCGAAGGTGAGCCGGATCGAGCGCGGCATCGCCTCGCAGCTGACCGTGATGGACCTGGCCAGACTCCATGCGGTGGTGGGGCTCGAGCTATCGGTGCGAGCGTTCCCCGGCGGCGCCCCGATCCGCGACCTGGCCCACACGACCCTGCTGGGCCGCTTCCGGGCACGGCTCCACGGATCGATCCACTGGTCTATCGAGGTCCCGCTCCCGGCGCCCGGCGATCAGCGAGCCTGGGATGCGGTCGTCAGCGGCCGCCGAACGACGGGAGCGGTCTCCTGGCGCATCGGCATCGAGGCCGAGACCGCACCCCGGGATGTCCAGGCCCTGGCCAGACGGTTGTCGCTCAAGGCCCGGGACGGTGAGGTCGATAGCCTGATCCTCGTGCTGCCACGCACGCGGCGGACTCGTGAGTTCCTGCGGGAGGCCGGGCCCCTGTTGTCGGATGACTTCCCGGTCCCTGGGCTCCGGGCGCTGGAACTGCTGGCTGCCGGCGTGGCGCCCGGCGGCAGCGCGATCGTTGTGATCTGATCGCCGTCCCGGGCCACGGGCCCCCACGGTCGTCGCCGCGGCTTGCACCGGGTGCAAACAACCGAGGATTCGACGCCGTCGGATGTCCGAAACGGCCGGAATCGTGCGCCGGACGCAAGATCGCGTCCAGGATCGCGCCGACGGCCCAATCCTTGCACCGGGCGCAAGGCACGGGCCACGGTCGGCGCGCAGATGTCGGTTGTTGTCACCCCGTGCAAGCTCGGTAGCCGACTTGCACCCGGTGCAAGAAACGGGCGCCGCTGGCGCGGACGCCGCTACGTCGCGGCGGGGCTCACGATGCTGCGCGGAGGATCGGGGTGTCCGAGCGGGCGCGCAGGTGGAACGCGACGCCGTAGGTCTCGGCCGTTTCCGGGTCGACGCGCGGCGCGGCGGTCAGCCGCCAGTCCTCCTCGTCGCGGCGTATCCAGCGGGCGAGCGGGCGACCGGATGCGAAGACCGCATCGAGGACCGCGAACGCGTCGGCCGGCAGCCCGAGCATGCCCTCCCGGGCCGGCAGCCCGACGCAGCCGTGGCCGAATTCGGCGACGAACGCCGCATTGCCGTAGACGACCATGTGGCCGGGCCCCACGCAGAACCCGGCCGGCCGGAGCGGCACGGGGACCGCTCCGCCCGGTGCCGGAGCCGGGTCAGGGTACTTCGCCACGGGTACCTCCGCCCCCTCTACTCGAGGTAGTCCTTGAGCTTGCGGCTCCGGGACGGGTGGCGGAGCTTGCGGAGCGCCTTCGCCTCGATCTGGCGGATGCGCTCGCGGGTGACGTTGAACTCCTTGCCGACCTCCTCGAGGGTCCGGGCGCGGCCGTCTTCCAGGCCGAAGCGGAGCTGGAGCACCCGCCGTTCGCGCCCGGTCAGGGAGTCGAGGACCGCTTCGACCTGCTCCTTCAGGAGCTGGTGCGAGGCTGCCTCGGCAGGGGCGAGGGCGCCCCGATCCTCGATGAAGTCGCCGAGGTGGGAGTCCTCTTCCTCGCCGATCGGCGTCTCGAGCGAGACGGGCTCCTGCGAGACCTTGATGATCTCGCGGACCTTCTCGGGCGTGACGACGACCTCCTGGCCCTTCGACATGGCCTCGGCGATCTCCTCGACCGTCGGTTCGCGGCCCAGCTCCTGGAGGAGCTGGCGCGAGACGCGGATGAGCCGGTTGATCGTCTCGACCATGTGGACGGGGATGCGGATCGTGCGGGCCTGGTCGGCGATGGCCCGGGTGATGGCCTGCCGGATCCACCACGTGGCGTACGTGGAGAACTTGTAGCCCTTCTCGTAGTCGAACTTCTCGACCGCCCGGATGAGCCCGATGTTGCCTTCCTGGATGAGATCGAGGAACGACATCCCCCGGCCGATGTACTTCTTCGCGATCGACACGACCAGGCGCAGGTTGGCCGACGTCAGCTGTTCGCGGGCGTCGCGGCCGATCCGGACCAGCTCGCCACGACGGTGGGCGAGCTTCGTGGAGAGCGGCACTTCGGGATCGAAGCCCATGAGCTTGAGCAGGTCGGCGTCGTGGCTGGTCTCGATCCAGCGCTGGAGCGCCGGGAACGCGACCTCGTCCCGCGACCAGTCGTAGATCGCGCGCAGCCCGACATTGTCGCGGGAGTCGAGGTCCCCGTTGTGGACCGCGAGGTACGCCCAGTCGAGGAGCGTCACGAAGGTGTCCGCGTCCAGCTTCTCGTTGTAGGCCGCGACGAGGTGCCGGGCCTCCTTGAGCAGCGTCTTCGTGCCCTCGCTCTGGGCGTCCTTGGCCGCCTTCACGAGGTGGAAGTCGGGCGACGCCACGAGCAGGTCCGCCGCCGCCGGATCGCCGATCGCGTCGCGGGCCATCTTGGTGGCCTCAGGCCCGAGCGGCAGCCGGTGCTGCGTCTTGGCCGTACGTGTCTTGCGCTCGGTGTCGTGGAGCGTCCACTCGTGGAGCGAGACGATGCCCTTCCACGGTGCCTCGACGAGGAACTCTCCGAGCTCGATGGCCTTGGCGAGGACGACCTCCTCCTCGGCCGTCAGGAGGGCGACCTTGCCGATCTCCTTGAGGTACATCCGGACGGGATCGTCGATCCCGATCATGTCGGCCGAGAGGGCCTCGAGCTCCTCGGCGGTGGGCTCCTCGAGCTCCTTGGCATCGAGCTTCGCCGGCGCATCGATCGGCGCGACGACGCTCTCCGCCTCGGCGACGACGTCGACCCCGAGGTCGACGACGGCCTCGGCGAACGCCTCGGGCGTGGCGAGCTCGATGTCGTCGTCCTCGTCCTCGTCCTCGTCACCGGCTCCGGCCGGGACGGCGGTCTTGATCACCCGCATGTTCGCGAGTCGGGCGGCCTCGAGGTCGTCCTTGCCACGCTTCGGTCGGCTGAGGACGGCCTCGACGAGCAGCTTGTCGGTGGGGTCGACGGTCATGATCTGCCTCCGATCGGCGTGCGGGAGAGAAGGTGCGTCTGCTCCGCTCGGCGATCGAGCGAACGGCGGGCTTCGTGGTACTGGCGTTCCTGGTCGAGGAGCCGGCGCATGGCCTCGGGGTCGCCGCGGAGCTCCGCGTCGGCCTGCTCGGCCTGCGTGTAGGCGATCTGGTCTTCGAGCTGGTCCTGCTCGAGGGTGATGAGCAACTTGTCGATGGCATAGACGATCCGCGCCGGCGGGAGTTCGACCGGGTCCGGGCCGGGCCGGGCGTAGAGCGCGATGGCCAGGGCCCGCGTCTCGGGGTCGAGCGCGTCCAGCAGGGCGCCGCGGACGAAGGATCCGGGATCGGCCTCGAGACCGGACTCGCCATCGAGGCCACGCTGGTGGACGATCGCGGCGTACAGCTCGCGAGCGACCGTGGAGGGGAGCTGCAGGCCGCCGTCTCGCAGCGCGATCGCGACCCGTGCCTGCTGGTCGGGGACGAGCAGCATGAGCCGGAGCAGCTCTTGCTCGACCGGCGTGATCGAACGGACCACGGCCTCCGGGCTCACCTCCTCCTGTGCGGCTCGGACCGCCTCGAGGGTGAGCCGGACGCCGCCGTGGTCGGACGGCGGCGGAGCGTCGCCCGGCCGGCCCGGACCCACGGCTCGGCCGGCCGATCCCGGCACGCCCTCGCCCCGCGGCGCCTGGTGGAGCTGCTCGAGGAGCGTCCGCTCGTCGACCGTGCTCCGCTGCGCGAGCAGCCGGAGGTACGAGTCACGGACCGTGGGATTGCCGACCCGGCGGAGCGTCGGGAGCACGGCGGCGACGAGCCGCTCCTTGCCCTCGGGCGTGCGCACGTCGACTCGCGCGGCGTGATAGTTGATGAGGTAGTCCATGATCTGGACCGGCGTCCGGGTGGCCTCGCGCCAGAGGTCGGGCTGCTCGCGGATGACCTCGTCGGGGTCCTTGCCATCGGGCAGCCGCACGACGCCCACGTCCACCAGGCCGATCCCGGCATCACTGCCGCCCTGCCCGCCCTGGACCTCGCCGATGAGCGCGTTGAGCTCCGTGACCCCGAACGTGCCGGCACTCTGGCCGGCCGGGTCCACGTCGTAGGCGAGGGCGATCCGCTTCGCGTACCGGACGACGAGCGCGACCTGGCCCGGGGTGAGCGCCGTCCCGAGCGAGGCGATGACGTTGTCGAAGCCCGCCTGGTGGGCCATGAGCGCGTCGGTATAACCCTCGACGATGACCGCCTGCCCCCCCTTCCGGATCGGACCCTTCGCCTTGTCGATGAGGTAGAGCGTCCGGCTCTTGTCGAACAGGACCGTGCCCGGGGAGTTCAGGTACTTCGGTCCGCGGTCACGCGCGTCCGGGCCTTCGGTGGGCTCGCCGGCGGGGATGAGGTAACGCCCACCGAGACCGACCGCTCCCCCGCTCTGGTCGCGGATCGGGAAGATGATCCGCTCCCGGAAGCGGTCGTAGGCCCCGCCCCGACCGCCCTGGCGAGGGCTCGTGAGGCCGACCTCGGCCAGCTCTTCGGCACGGATCTGGCGCTTCTTCGCGAGGGTGCCACTCATCGTGTCCCAGCCGCCGGGCGCCCAGCCGAGCTGGAAGCGGGAGATCGTCTCGTCCGTGAAGCCGCGACCGTGGAGGTAGTCAAGGGCGGGCCGGCCGGTCTTCGAACTCGTGAGGACGACGTGGTACCAGGCGATCGCGGTCTCGAGGACGTCGCGCAGGCGAGCCTTCCGTGCGTCGTCCCGGGCGGTCCGCTCGTCGAGCTCCACACCGGCCCGGGCGGCCAGGCTCTTGAGCGCCTCGGGGAAGGACACGCTGTCGCGCTGCATCACGAAGCTGAAGACGTCGCCACCGAGGCCGCAGCCGAAGCACTTCCAGCTCTCGCGCGCGGGTGTCACGACGAAGCTCGGCGTCTTCTCCCCGTGGAATGGGCAGAGACCCTTGAAGGTCGTACCGGCCTTCTTGAGTTGCACCGTCTCACCGACCACGTCGGCGATCTGGAGTCGACTCTTTACTTCAGCTGCGACACCGACGGCCGTGCTGCACCTCCGTTTGTCATCGTCCGCCAGATGTACCGACGCCGAAGCGCCCTCGTTCGTTGCCATGAGGCCGCACGACGATGAGCCGCCGCACGGTCCGTGGCGGTTCCCCGCCGGACATGACTACGGGCCTGTCAAGACTTGACAGGCCGCGATCGGCCCTAATCGTACACCCGAATCCGAAATGTCAATACTCCATAGGGGTATTGACAAGCCGATTCTGTCAAGAGGTGCGTCGGAGTTCCCCGTCAGGCGACAGGCACCGGCTCCTCGACGACGACTCGCGATTCCGCCCCGGGGCGGCGGCGCAGGTACCGGCGCATCGTCAGCCGATCGCGCGCCGCGAGGTCCCAGTGGCAGCGGCACAGTCCCTTCGGGCATCCCGCATGCGGGAGCCGGGGTGCGCGCAGTTCCTGGGCGATCCTGACGATGAGCCGATCGTCGGCCCGGCACGTATCGCAGCAGCGCGCGCCGACGAGCTCCGCGTCGCGAGAGATCTCTGCGACCCCCCGCAACTCGGCTACGACACCCTCGCGGAAGATCGCGACGATGTCGGCCGGTGGCGGTGTGGGCGAACCGGCGACCCGGTAGAGGACGGCAGCCTTGTCGCGGCGCAGGCGGGAGGCCTCGTCCCAGTCGCGATCGCGCCGCGCCGCCCGGAAGGCCCGGTCGACGGTGGTCAGGTAGAGCGTCCGAGCCGCGGCCACCACGTCCTCGGAGAGTCGTGCCGCGGCGAGCTGCGCCTGTCGTGCGGCAGGCGCCCCGGCCGTCGAGGCCAGCCGGAGCCAGCGGTCACGCTCACGCGTCCAGCGCACCGAGTTCCTGACGCGTCGGCGCTCGCCCTCGAACACCGGCAGAGCCGCCTCGGTCAGGTAGACCGCGGCCGTTCCGACGCGCTTCACGATGATCCGTTGCCGGCAGCCATCGCAGCGCCGGCTGGTCGTCGGGGCGGGCTCCAGGATCTTGGCGCAGTACGGACAGTGGGCCGTGGGCACCGGTGCCGATCGACCCTTCGCACGGCTGGCACGCTTCGCCGGCGAGCCCGCGGTGGCGGAGCGGCCGGTCGTTCGGCTCCCGGGGGGCGAAGGTTCGGCGGGCGCCGGTTCCGCGGGCGTCTCCTCGCGCGGAGTCGGATATGTCGGGAAGACGTGCGCGGCACGCGGCACGCGGACGCCCGGGTCCGGCCGCTCGACGGCCGGCAGGCGCCAGGTGTCGGCTCCGACGATGTCGCCGCGTCCGGCCATCACGCCGATCGGCTCGTCGCCGGTCGGCTCGGCCGTGGTCACGTCCGCATCGGCGAGGGTCGACTCCACCTCGAGCGCGACGGCATCGGCATCGGGAACGGCCGCGACGACGGTCGATCCGGTCGGGGCCGCCACCGCCTGGTCCAAGGTGGCCTGGGTCTCGAGCGGAACCGTACCGTTATCGCCGGTGACAGCGGCCGGCCGGTTCGGGCGCGTCTTGGGCAGGACCGAGACGATGTCCGAGACGCCCACCACGACGATGGCCGGGCGCGGGCCGCCGGGCCAGGGTCCCGGACCGACGACGACCGATGAGGCATCGTCGACCTCGGCGGCGTCCTTGTCCGACGGCGGTTCGTCGGGGATGAACATCTCGTCGAGCCGCGCCGCGGTTCGGATCTGGGCGATCGCCCACTCCGCTTCGTCGATCTTCGGCTTCGAGCGCAGGAAACCTCGCATCTTCGTCATGCCATGCTGCTCTCTCGTCG
>DASVIK010000429.1:0-3032 GCA_036382135.1 Candidatus Limnocylindrales bacterium
AGCACCTCGTCCGCGATCCCGAGCAGGATCGGGTCGTGGGACGTCAGGACGATCGTGACGCCGTCGTCCCGGACGGCCCGACGCAGGAATTCGGCGACGACGCGGCTCGTGTCATGGTCCAGCTGAGCCGTCGGCTCGTCCGCGAGGACGAGGGCCGGCCGGGCGACGAGCGCACGGGCCACCGCCACGCGCTGTTGTTCACCGCCCGACAACTCCTCGGGCCGGTGGACGGCCCGGGCGCGCAGTCCGACCCCGTCGAGCATCTCCGCGACCCGCGCATCCCGCCGCCCGGGCTCGGTCCGACGCAAACGGAGCGGGATCTCGACGTTCTCCGCGGCGGACAGGATCGGCACGAGGCTCGAGGCCTGGAAGACGTGGCCGACGGTTTCACGACGCACGCGCCCGAGACCGGCCTCGTCGAGCCGCTCCAGGTCGACCCCATCGAGGGCCACCGTTCCGGCGGTCGGTCGATCGAGGGCGCCGAGGATGTTCAGAAGGGTCGTCTTCCCGGCACCGGACCGTCCGGTCACCCCGACGATCGCGCCCCGCCGGACCGTCAGGTCGAGTCCGCGCAGGACATGGATCGTGCCATCGCCGCTGGGGAAGTCGCGGACCAGGCCGCGCGCTTCGAGCAGCACGTCGCCGGGCACGAGTCGTCCGTCGATCAACGGGCGCCCTGCGATCCGCCGGCATCGTGCGCGTCCTGCGCGTCGGCCCGTTCGGGCTCGCCGGGCGGGCGCGGGCCTCGTCGGTCGTGGCCGGCGCCAGGCTCGTCCGGCCACACGCCGATATGGTCGTGCTCGAGCCGCAGCCGGACGCGTCGCCGCAGTTCGAGCGCCTCCACGTGGGCCCGCGGAAGCTGGAGGCGGCCCGCCGCGTCGAGCACGGCGAACTCCTCGCTCGTCAGCTCGTCTGGTGCGTTCCGGTTCGCGCCGGCCCGGCGGAGCGTCTCGGTGCTCGTGCGACCGTCGCGGATCGCCACGGTCCGCTGGACATGGTCGGCCACGAGCGGATCGTGGGTGACGAGGACGATCGACGTACCCGTCTCCCGGTTGACCCGCCGGAGGGCCGCGAACAGGTCGGCCGCACTGGCCGTGTCGAGCCTCCCGGTGGGCTCGTCGGCCAGGAGGACGGAGGGCCGGTTGGCGAGGGCGATCGCGACCGCGACGCGCTGCTGCTCGCCGCCGGACAGTCCGCCGGGGCGAAGGTGGCGGCGCTGGGGATCGACCCCCACAAGGTCCAGGAGCTCGGCGGCGCGCAGCGCCCGTTCGCCGGCCCCGACGCCGTCGAGCATCATCGGCAGCTCGACGTTCCGTATCGCGGACAGGTACGGCAGGTGGTTGCGCTCCGTCTGCTGCCAGACGAAGCTGACGACCCGGCGCCGATAGTCGGCCCGCTGTCCCTCGTTCATCCGCCCGAGGTCGATGCCGGCCACCACCGCTCGACCGGCCGACGGGCTGTCGAGGCCGCCCAGGATGTTCATGAGCGTCGACTTGCCGCTCCCGGACGCGCCGACGATCGCCATCAGCTCGCCGACCTCGACCCGCAGGTCGAGGCCCTGGAGGGCGACCACGTCGAGGCCCGCGACCGTATAGATCTTCACCAGGTTGTCGCACACGATCGCGGGTCCGTCGAAGCCCGGACGAAGTTCCTCGATCGTGGTGCGACCCGGACCGGGCGCCGCCGATGACGCGGCAGGGTCGGTGGCGAACGAGCGACGATCCATGTCGTTCCTCACCCTACGGGATGTGGGCGGTGCGGCGTCACGTCTCGGCCGACCTGATCCACTCGGCGATGCCGGACGAGCCCATCGCCCGACCGAAGAGCACGAGAGCCGCGAGGCACGCGACGGCCGGGGCGAGGACCGCGACGGCGAGCCCGGGAGCATCGGCGGCCGGGCTCGCGGCCGCCGCGACGCCGACGAATCGCTCGATGCCCAGGCCCGGGACGACCAGCCAGGTCGTCGCGAGACCGAGGACGAGGCCGCCGACGAGCGCGACGAGGACCGTCGAGCCGAGCTCCACGACGACGATCCCGTTGACCAGGCGGGCGGGCATCCCCAGGGCGCGAAGCAGGGACAGCTCCGCCGAACGCACGGCCAGCGCCTGGCCGACGGCGGCGGCGACCACGACGGCCGCGTAGATGGCGGCGACGATCTGGGCCACGAAGAAGGCCCCGGTCATCGTGTCCACGAGGGGCGCCTTGCGGAGCGACGACTCCACCTCCGCGCTCGACACGAGCAGGAGGCCCGCCCGATTCGGCAGGAGCACCGCTTCGATCGCCGCCTTCGTCGACGCCGAGCCACGGACGAAGGCCTGTGCGGGCAGGAGCGTCCTGTCCGGGAACGCCGCCCGGAGGGCGCCGAGGGGTGCCACGATGCCGCGCCCCAGCCCGATCGCCGGGACCGGATCGCCGACGCTGACGACCACCGCCGATGCCTCATGGGCACCCATCGCCAGGCGGACGATGCTCCCCGTCGCGAGCCCCGTGTCCGAGGCGAGGCTCGCCGGGACGACGATCGGCAGGGGTCGGAGGGACGAGCCGTCGGCCGCCCCGGCGTCGATGAACGCGGCCGGAAACGCGGGCGCGAGCGGGCCTCCGGCGACGACGGCCCCATACGCCCGCGCGTCCAGTCCCACGACGTCGACCGGATGGCCGACGAGGCCGATGCCGAGCAGGGTCCCGACGTCCCTCGCGGCCACGGCGGTCGTGCCGACGGCGGCCAGTGCGGCCATGTCCAGGCCGGTGGGGAGCGGTCCCCCGTGGACGGACTCGATCCGGTAGTCGGCGCCCACGCTCGTTGCCGCGGCCAGGGCCTGGGTCCGGTCGATCGTCGTGGCGACGGTCGCCGAGAAGACCCCGGCCGCGACCGCGACGAGGAGCACGAGGAGCGGCAGCTCATGCGTGCGTGGGCCCCGAGCCAGCCCGCGGACCGCGTGCACGCCGACGAACCCGCGTCCGCGACGACCGAGCCGGGCGAGGCCGGCGACGACCGCATCGAAGCCGCGGAGGATGACGATCGCGCCGGCGAC
>DASVIK010000430.1:0-13439 GCA_036382135.1 Candidatus Limnocylindrales bacterium
GCCCGCCCACATGTCGAACCTCCCGCACGTGAGGTCGACCCGTGCGCCGACGCCGCGGGCCCCCGAGTCCTGCTGCGCGACGTCACCCGGGTGGACCGTCATCGTCGTGAGCACCCGGCCCGAGGCGGTCCGCGCTTCGACGTTCCAGGGCATGGGTCCGAGCACGTCGGCGGTGATCGGCTCATGCGTGCCGTCGCCAGGCCCGATATTCCGCACGACGAGGCCGTTCACCACGATCGTGAGCGGGAGTGTCGTCTCGTTGGAGACCTCGACGCCGATGGGCCGGCCTGGACCGGGCACGTTCGATGGGATAAGCGACCCGATCACGGAGCAGGCGCTCAGCGACCACGCCAGGGCCATGCAGAGAGCGACCCACGCCGCCAGCCTCTCCAGGCCGGCACGCGGCGAGCCCGGACCGGTCACCGGGGCGCGAGCGTGACGATGGAGGCGAGCGGACCGGTCCCTTCGCCGCCGATCAGGTAGCCGGTGCCGTCGACCACGACGACGGCGGCATCCGAGACCGGATATGGGAGCCGGCCCACGGTCGTGACGGTCCCACGGGCGATGTCGAGCTGCAGGAGCGCGGCTTGCGCACGGCCCGCGGTCCGGCCACCGGCGATGAGCAGGGCTCCACCGACAACGAGCGCCGATGCGTCGGACAAGCCGTGCGCCAGGCGCCCGAGGATCCGCACGACGCCGGTCCGCGGGTCGACTACCTGGATCGCCCGTGATTCGCCCGCCGGCGTGCTCCCCCCGATGACATACACGAGCCCGCCGACCGCCGCGACCGCCGGATAGCGCACCGCGACGCGGAGCGTGCCGACGATCCGGAAGACATGCCCGTCGGTCGTCGCAAGGATGCGACCATCCGGGTGGGCTGGTGTCCCGCCGCCCACGACGACGATCTCGCCGCCGACCGAGACCGCCGTCAGGTCCGCCCGGACCGCCGGCAGGTGCCCGACGGCGTTGGCCGCGCCCGTTTCGGCGACGCGCTGGACGACCGAGCCGGCCACGAGGCGACCTCCCCCGAGGACGAACCCAGTTCCGTCGAGGACCGCGCCGCCGGCGTCATGGACGGAGGTGGCCAACGCTCCGGCCGCGGTCACGTCACCGGAGCGAGGGTCGATCCGGAGGATCGAGCCGGTCGTGGTTCCGGCGCCCGTCAAACCACCGCACACCAGGATCGTGGACCCGAACGCGAGCGCGACGGCTCGGCTGCGAGCGGCCGGGAGACGGATGTCGGACAGCGCGACACGGAACCGTCCCGCGTCCGGCGATCGGGGAGGGGCGACCGACGGACTGAGCGGCAGCGAGGCCGGGGCGGTCGTCGTGGCGACCGATCTGGTGGCCGGCGCCGCCGAGCCTGGGGTCGTGGACGGCGGAGTCTGCCCGCAGGCGGCTCCGGCGAACACGAGCGCCAGCGCGAACGTCAGTGCCGCGACGTGGCGCCAGAGGAGCGGACCGGAACCCGACGGGAACCCCGGGCGGCGCGAGCTCAGCGACCGCGGCGGTGTCACCCGCGGACCCTACACCGCATCGCGCCGATCCGGGCGTTTCCAGTGCCGGTGGCGGCCGGGCGGAGCTACGGCATCGAGGAGTGGACTGCCTCGACCTCGCCGGTCGGCTGGACGAGGAAGATCCAGACGTCCCAGGCGCAGTGGCTGACGATGAGCGCACCGAGCGGGACCCCGGCGGCGTAGAGCGCGCACCAGTGGGCGCCCGCGACGCCGGCCGCGCCCATGAGGGTGAAGTTGCCCGTGACCACGTGGACGCCGCCATAGGCCACGGTCGCGAGCGCCGCCCCCGTCCAGAGGCCGTAGCGGCGCATCAGCGCTTCCTGCACGAGCCCGCGCCAGAAGAGCTCCTCGGCCGGACCGATGACGGTGGCGAGGCGCAGGGCGATCTCCTCCCGCGGGCGGAGCGTCCGGAGCGTGTAGATCTCGCGGATCTGCCGATCGCCACCCGGGACATGGCCACGGGCGAACCGGTCGCCGATCCCGAACGTCAGGTACAGCACGCCGGCCGAGGCGAGCCCCAGCGGGACGTGCCACGGCCGGACGCGGGTCCGGCGCGCGGCCGGCGACGCGACGAGCGCGAACCCGCCGAGGCCGAGCCCGGTGAGTGTCATCCGCTGCCAGAAGCGCGGCCGCGGCCCGCGGAAGACGGCCGTGAACGCGGCGGTCGCCGCCACGAGCCCGACCGCCAGGGCCGCCCCGGACGGCGCTCGATCTACGCGCCCAGCCGTCGTCACGCGCGGACGACGCCAGAGAGCAGGATGCCGGCGGCGAGAAGCGCCCCGAACGTCATGTGCAGGCGCGCGGTCTGGAGGTCGATCATCGCGATCGCCCGGGCCTGCCCGGTCGCGCCCAGCTCCGCGGAGCGGATGACCTGGGCGAGGAACGGCATCGAGAGGATCGCGAGCAGGGTGGCCGGCGGCAGGAGCCGGGCGGCGACCGCCAGGCCCAGGACCATGTACGCCCCAAGGACGAGGCCCACGTACAGGTAGTGGGCGTATTCCTTGCCGATGTCGCCGGACAGCGTCCGGATCCCGGCCCGCGTGTCCTCCCCGATGTCACGCCACTCGTTGCCGTCCAGGATCGCCGCCACGAGGAGTCCGACGGGGATGGACACGACGAGCGCCTGCGCCGACCAGGCGCCGGTCACCGCGAAGTAGGCACCTTCGACCATGAGCGGGCCCATGAGCAGGAAGACGAGCGGGACGCCGAGCGCCCGGTACTTGTACGCGAACGGCGGCGCTGTGTAGAAGTAGCCGCCCGCGACGCCGAGGGCGCCGAGGCCCACGATCGCCGGCCCGCGCAGGGCGATGAGATATACGCCGATGCCGATCGCCACGAGGAACGACGTCAGGGCGACCACGAATGCCGCGCGCTCGGTGAGCCGGCCCTTGACGATCGCGTGGCTCGCCCGCGGGCTCGTGATCGTGTCGATGCCCTTGCGCACGTCGTAGATCTCGTTCACGACATTCGTGCCCGAGTGCAGGAGCACGCCGCCGGCGAGTGCGGCGAGGAATGGGGCCCACTCGAACCGCAGGTCGACGGCGGCGAGCGCACCCCCGGCCACGACCGGCACGACCGACGCCGTATAGGCGAATGGCCGGAGGATCTCCCAGACCCCGCCCGCCCGCCGCCGGACGAGGCCGCCGAGGCCGAGGCGTCGATCGTCGCCGAGCCCGGTCTCGTCGGGGCGGCCGCTCGACCCGCCGACGGCCTCGGGCGCCGTGGAGTCGGCGGCGCGCGACGTGGAGGCCGTCGGGAGGGCCGCATACAGCCCCGCCGCCGCGATCAGCTCGTCGATCTGGTGGTCATCCTGGACGACCGGCTGGAGGAGTGGCAACCCGAGTCCGGCGCGGGTGTGGAACGCCATCGCCTTCGCGGCGACGTCCTCGCGGCTCCCACACAGCATGAACGCGTCGAGGAGCTCATCGGGGATGAGATTGCCGGCGGTGGTGTAGTCCTCCGCCCGCCACGCGGTCGCGATCCGGTCCCGCAGCTCGGGCTCGAAGCCCGCGCGGCCGAGGGAGACGTCCGAGAGCACCGACATCATGTAGATGACGAACGGCTCGCGCTTGGCGCGGTTGAGCGCCTCCCGGCGGGTCGCGTCGACGAGCGAGAGCAGGTAGCCGGCGGTCTCGAGGGACGCCGGATCGCGGCCGGCCTCCGTGGCCGCCTCGCGCAGGCGTTCCAGGATGCCGGTGAGGCTCGGGATCGACTCGGCGGGTCGGGCGAGATAGCCATCCGCCTTCTGGCCCGCCAGCGCCACGAACTCCCGGCGGTACGCGGCGATGACGATGGGGATCCGGTGCGTGGGCGGGAACATCGGCTGGATGGGCGGCAGGCCGGGCGTCGCCGACGGCAAGCGCTCGCCGGCCCACAAGGCGCGGATCTGGTCCATCGCTTTCGACACGCCCTCGACGGCGGCGGCCGGCTCGTATGGGATGCCCATCTGCTTGAGGCGCAGCGGCAGCCCGGTCCCGAGCCCCATGACGATCCGACCGGGGAGCATCTCGTCGAGGGCCGATCCGGTCATCGCGAGCACGACGGGGTGCCGCGTGAACGGGTTCACCGCTCCGAGCGCCACGCGAAAGCCGGCCTCGCCCTCCACCAGGCTCCGATCGCCATCGCCGCCGATGGCCGACGCGACCGCCGAAGTGAAGCTCACGGCATCGCGCTCGAAATAGGAGTCGTGGACCCAGACCGAGTCGAGGCCGGCGTCCCGGGCGCGGCGGCTCCAGTCGACGACGTCCTCGATGTCGCCGCGGGCGGCGAGCCCGAGACCGATCGGTCGAGCCAGGGTACGCATGACGGGCGCTCCTCTGCGCGGTTCGTGTGCCGCCCATCATACCGGGGACGGGCTCCACTTGCTCATTCGCGTTAGCACGTTTCTTGGATGTCGTGCTTCGGCGGCGCCGACCTCGTTCCTTGGCGCGCCGATGACGCGTATCGTGCCCGGATGCCGCCACGCGACATCCTCGCCATCGTATGGTCCGCCCGCGATCCCGACGCGGTCGCGACGCGGTTGCGAGGCCTCGGCTTCGCCCTCGGAGCGGACCGCCGCATGGCGTTCCCGAGCGCCGTGGTCCGGATCCAGGCCGGCACCGTCGGGGACGACCGGCTGGGGCTTGCCGAGGGCCCGGCCGCTCCGCCAGCGCGAGCACTCCGGCATGCCAACGGCATCGCGGACGTCGTCGCCGTCGGCTGGGCGACCGTGGATCGCGAGCGCTTCGTCGCGGATTCCCGGACCCCTCCGGTCGAGGCACTCCCGAACGACCCACACCTCGGGGCGTTCGTCGTCCGGCAGGGGACGGGGCGACCGTACGCGCTCGTCGTCGAACCCGACACGGAGGGCAGGCTCGCCGCCTCGCTGGTCCGTTTCGGCGAGGGCCCGGCCGCGCTCTACCTGAGCTGCGGCGCCGGCGGCCTGGCGGCGTTCGTCGGGGACGCGGGCCGTCGCGGGAGCGCGGTCTCGAGCGTTCGGGAGGGGCCGCTCGGGCCCGCGGTCGTTCTCCTCGGCGGCCCGGCCTGGGGCCCGCACATCCTCGTCGTCGAGGCCGATCCGCCGCCCTGACGGTCGCCCGAGTGGGGTGGCGCGGACGGTGTCGACGCGACCGCGCCGGCCGTCCCCGGGTACCATCGCGGGATGACCGAAGCAGCAGGTTTCACCGTGCGCCCCGCGTTGCCGACCGACGCCGATAGCATCGCCACGCTCTTCACGGACGAGGGCTATCCGGCCGGACCGTCGGACATCGTCGAGCGCCTGGAGCGGTTCGCGTCGCCGTACTCGACCGTGAGCGTCGCCGAGATGAACGGAGAGGTGCTCGGCTTCGTGGCGGTCCATCTCGTCCCCCGCTTCGAGCACACCGACCGGTTCGCGCGCGTGGTCGCGCTCGTCGTCGACGCCGGTGTGCGGGAGCGCGGGCTCGGGCACCTGCTCATGAACGAGGCGGAGCGGATCGCGCGGGAGGGGTCGGCGGCGTTCATCGAGGTCACCGCCGGGCACCATCGGCCGGAGGCGCGCCAGCTGTACGAGGCGCTCGGCTACGACGGGACGGTCGCCGCGTACCTGCGCAAGCGGCTGTAGCGCCCGTCGCCATGCCGGCCCGCCCTGAAACGCTTCGTGACGCCACGCGTTCATCGGACGTTCACGGGACGGCCGATACCATCGTCCCGCGCACGCCACGCACGCTGCCCAGGCCGCCCATCTGCGAGGACATACGCCCATGACAGGGGTCGTCACCGACACGGTCATCCGCTGCCGCGACGTGCGCAAGACCTACGGCGATGTCCACGCGGTCGACGGGGTCACCTTCGAGGTGGGTCGGGGCGAGATCTTCGGCCTCCTCGGTCCCAACGGCGCGGGCAAGACGACAACGGTCGAGATGCTCGAGGGCCTGCGCTCGCCCGACGGAGGTTCGCTCGAGGTCCTGGGCATCGACGTCGCGGCGCATCCGGACGCGCTCAAGGAGCGCATCGGGGTCACCCTCCAGACGGCCGAGCTCTACCCGAAGCTCACGATCGTCGAGGTCCTGGACCTCTTCCGGAGCTTCTATCGGCGCTCCCTGCCGACCGAGCAGCTCATCGACTTCCTGGACCTCGGCGAGCGCCGGAACGGACGCACGAAGGAGCTCTCCGGCGGCCAGCGCCAGCGCCTCGCAGTGGCCCTCGCGCTCGTGAACGATCCGGAGGTCGTCTTCCTCGACGAGCCGACGACCGGCCTGGACCCGGCCGCCCGCCGCTCGCTGTGGGACCTCGTCGAGAAGCTCAAGGCACAGGGCAAGACGATCCTCCTGACGACCCACTACATGGAGGAGGCCGAGGCCCTGTGCGACCGGCTGGCGATCATGGATCACGGCAAGGTCATCGAGATGGGCACGGTCGGCGAAGTCGTGAGCCGGCGCTTCAAGGAGCGGGCCGTCCAGTTCGATCGCATCGAGGGGCTCGAGGATGCCCGGCTGGCCGCGATGACGGCGGTCAGCTCCGTCAAGCACGACGACGGGGTCGTGCTCCTCTACACGGCCGACGTCCCGGCGACGATCTCCGACCTGCTCGCGGCGACCGAGACCCTCGGACTCGAAGCGAGCAACCTGACCGTGCGCCGGGCCACGCTCGAGGACGTGTTCCTCGATCTCACCGGCCGAGCCCTGCGCGACTGAGAGGACCGATCGATGCAAGCGCTCCTCAGCCTCACTGTCGCCAACATCAAGAGCTTCGTGCGGGATCGCCAGGCCCTGTTCTGGACCCTCGCCTTCCCGCTCATCTTCATCTTCTTGTTCGGGGCGATCTTCTCGGGCGGCTCGAACAAGACGAAGATCGGCTGGGCGGACGCCGACGGGACACCCGCGTCGGCGGCGCTCCACCAGGTCTTCCAGGCGGTGCCGGTCGTCGAGCTGGTCGAGGGCACCAAGGACGAGCTCCTCGCCAAGTTCCAGCATGGCGACGTGGCCGGCCTGGTCGTGGTCGATCCGGGCTACGGCGCAGCGGTCGCGGCGGCCCAGGCGGGGCAGGGCGCTCCGGCCCAGGTGGCCGTGTACACGGATCCGAGCCAGTCGACTTCCGCCGGCGCGGTGATCGGACTCGTCAGCGGGGTGCTCGCCCAGGCCAATCTCGGCAACCGGCCCCCGTCGATCGTGCCGACCCTCCTGAACCTCAAGACCCAGGACCTGAACGCGGTGAGCTACCTCGTGCCGAGCATCCTCGGGATGTCGCTCATGCAGCTCGGGATCTTCAGCGCGATCCCGCTCGTCGGCGATCGCCAGAAGCTCATCCTCAAGCGCTTGAGTGCGACCCCGCTGCGCCGCTGGCAACTCATCGGCAGCAACATCATCATGCGGCTCATCGTCGGTATCGCCCAGACGATCATCATCGTGGGGATCGGGGCGCTCGTCTTCAACGTGAAGATCACCGGCAGCCTGTTCGCGGTGGCCGGCCTCGCGCTGCTCGGCGCGGTGACGTTCATCTCGCTCGGCTACGTCGTGGCGTCGTTCGCCAAGACGGAGGACTCTGCGAACGGGATGGTGAGCGCGATCCAGTTCCCGCTCATGTTCCTCTCCGGCACGTTCTTCCCGATCGACGTCATGCCGAGCGCGCTCCAGGGGGTCGCCCGATTCCTGCCGCTCACGTACCTCTCGGACGCGATGCGCCAGGTCATGGTCAATGGCGCGGCCTTCGCGCCGCTGGCGGTCTGCGTCGCGGTGCTGGCCGGCTGGGCCGTCGTCTGCTTCGGGATATCCGCCCGCTTCTTCAAGTGGGTGTGAGCGGAGTCCGCCCGACTACCAGCGCTCCTCGTGGACGATCTCGGCCAGCGCGTGCCGGCCTCCGGCGCGCGGCGGCGCGATGAGTGCGGCGGGATCCGCCGGATAGCCGAACGACAGCAGGTACTCGCAGTGGCGGTCGGCGGGGTAACCCAGGAGCCGCCGGGCGAGGTCGTGCTCGTAGACGGTGGCCGGGACGCTTCCGATCCCGAGCTCCCAGGCGGCGAGCTGCATGTTCGCGGCCGCCTGGCCGAGATCGAACAGGATCGACAGCGGCGAGTCGCCGGCCCGCGGGTCGGGCGTGACGAGGGCGACCGCGACGGCCGCCCGGGCCAGGTGGCCGGCCCAGGGACCCACGGCGGCAAGCTCGGCGAGATGGGCCCGATCGTGGCAGACGATGAACTCCCAGCGCTGGAGGTTCTTGGAGCTGCCGGCGTGACGCCCGGCATCGAGGATCCGGTCGAGGTGGGCGGCTTCCAGTGGCCGGTCGGCGAACGCGCGGACGACCCGCTTCGTGCGGATCGCGTCCCAGGCGGAGGGGGTCACCCGGCGCTCCGTCATTCCTCGTCCTCGAGCGCCACGGGTTGGGCCGACCCGAACAGCTCGGCGACCGTCCGTCGGCCGCCCGGCTTCAGGGCGACGGCTGCGAACGACTCGTCGGGGTCCGGGATCCGCGGCGCGTCGACGGACGCGGCTCGATCGGCCGCCTCGTCCGCCGCCAGCGGCCCGCCGAGCGAGGTCGCGAGGAAATGGGCGACCGTCCGCCGGTACGCCGGGTGTTCGTAGAGCCAGGAGTGATGGCCGTCGGGGATGAGCGTCGCTTCGATCGGGCCACCCACGGGCTCCCCCGCGCCCAGCCGCCGGGCGGCTCCGCGGCGGGCCGCCTTCTCGAGCCGGGCGAGGTGCGCCGCCGGCACGACCGAGTCGAGGGCACCGTGGACGAGCAGCACCGGCCCGGCGTAGCGGGCCACGGCCCGGCTGGCCGACAGGTCGCCCATCGTGTGACCGCGGGGCCGCAGGTAGACCCGGGTCGTGAGCTCGGCGAGGGGCGTCGCGAATGGCTCCGGGATCGGCAGGCGGGCGAGCCGGAAGGTCTGGCGGGTCAGTCGCCGCGGGTCGGCCGGCGCCGACGTGCTGACGAGCGCCGCACACCGCTCGCCCGCATCGGCCGCCGCCAGGATCGCCCCGACCGCCCCGAGCGAGTGGCCGAGGAACGCCCCGACGGTCACTTCCGGACGGGCGAGGAGCGCCTCGAGCGCGGCCGCCGCATCGTCGCGGAACTCGGCGACGCTGATCGGCAGGGTCTCGGGCGGATTGTCGCCGTGACCGCGCACGTCGAAGGTGAGGACGTGGAACCCCGCGGCATGGAGCACCTGGGCATTCGGCAGGGTGCGGTCACGGTTCGATTCCCAGCCGTGGACGAGGACGACGCCGGGCCCGGGCGCGCCATCGGGCGCCGGGATGAACCACGCCGGGAGCTCGCCGGCGGGGGAGTGGACGACGGTCTCCTCGAACGGCAGGCCGCGCTCGGCGGGCGTCATCCGGCCGGGGCGCCGCCGCGGCAGGCCGGCCCGCTCGCGGTAGACCACCGCGAACCGGTACGCGAGCGCCGGCGCCGCGAGGAACGCGGCGAGGATCCCGGTCCGACGGATCGAGGGCATGCCCGAAGGGGACCGCACCCCGCCCGGTCTGTCAAGCGTGCGCCGGAGCCGGCCTGATCCGAGACCCGGGCCCGCCCGGATGGGGGTCGTCCGCCCGGCGCGTAGACTGGGGGGCGATGGCGGATCGTGACCCACATGCAGTCCTCGGCGTCGAACGTGGCGCCAGCCAGGCCACGATCAAGGCCGCCTGGCGACGCCTCGCCCGGGAGAACCACCCCGACCTGACCGGCAAGGACGTCGGCTCCGTGCGCGCGGCGACCCGTCGGATGGCCCAGATCAACGCGGCCTACGAACGGCTGCGCGAGGGTCCGGAGGCGAAGCGCCGCCGGGCCGGAGAAGCGCGCCCGACCGCGCGGCCGGAGGGCGAGTCCGCCGATCTCGGGGGCCGGAGGCGCCCGAGCGGCCCGCCCGCCCCGCGCCCCACCCGGCCGGTGACGGGCCGGCTCGACACGACCGATACGTTCCGGATCC
Source organism: Candidatus Limnocylindrales bacterium (assembly GCA_036382135.1). Taxonomy (GTDB): domain Bacteria; phylum Chloroflexota; class Limnocylindria; order Limnocylindrales; family CSP1-4; genus C-114. The sequence continues at coordinate 9,901 of DASVIK010000430.1, forward strand.
GCAACCGGACGACGACGCCGCGCGGTGCCCGGTCGCACCCGTCGGTCGAGCCGCCGCCAAGCCGGCCGCCGACCGAGGACCGCGAGCCGCCCCGCGCCTCGGACCCGACCGGGCCGCTGCGCCGCGCCCAGATCCACGAGTTCCGCCGCACACCGCTGCCCCACCTGGCGGACGCGCGAGCCGTCGAGATGGAGTTCGGCAAGTTCCGGGGGCATACGCTCGGCGAGATCGCGGCGTTCGAGCCCTCGTACATCGACTGGATCGCGACCACGATCAGCCGCGACGCCGATCTCGTGGCCGCGGCTCGCTCGATCGTCGAGGATCTCGACGGCCGGGGGATCGTCCGGCGGCGCCGTGAGACGGAGCGCCAGCAGCGCGACAGGGAGCGTCGGCGCCGGGAGTGGCAGCGGATCTTCGCCGACGGGACCGCCACGTAGACCGCCAGGCAGTCGGCTCGCTGCCACGGGGCTGAAAATGATGATCGCCCCTCGGTCGATCCGAGAGGCGATCGAATGAAGTCGATCGATCAGTCCTGCCGTCCCACGATCCCGGGCCTGTTGGCCGAATTAGCTGTTACTCGGCTCGTGACCGAGATCCGGATGCTGGCCCCCGACCGCCCGAGTGGTCCGCCCGAGCAGGCCGCCTATCCGTGTCTCGATCCGTGACCGACGCCCCAGGGAGTTCCCGGTCTGTCGTGTTACGGCATGGCCACAGTACGCCCGGCCCCCTCCGGAGGGGAATGGCCCCTTCGGACCGTTCTTCGGCGGGCGATGGTCGGGCGCACCGGCGCACCACGCCGGGACCGCCGTACCAGTTGACAGAATGCACCATGGCGAGATGGAGCGGGGTCGGCGGCGCGGCGCGGCGGTCCCCGGTAGGCTGGTCCCGTGCATCCTTCCAGGCGCCGTCGCGGGCGGCTCGACCGGCTCGTCATGCCCGCCCTGGCCGGCCTCATCCTCGCCTCGCTGATGGCGGCCTGCGGCGGGAGCCCGTCGCTGTACACGAGCTTCGATCCGGCGGCCCCGTGCTCGACGGACGGGCGCTTTCCGGGCGCATACCCAAGCCTGGAGGCGCGCCTTCCGACGACGTTCCAGGGCCGAGCGCCGGACAGCCTCGACTCGGGCCGCAACTGCACGGCCACGGAACTCGGGACGCTGGCCGGCCACGGGCTCCATGAGGTCCATTTCGCCGGCGCGTCCTGGTTCCTGAGCGGGAACGCGGGCGTCACGCTCGCCGTGTTCACCGGCGACGGTCTCACCGCCGAGTGGATCGGCGAGTGGTACGAGGCGACGGCCCGGGCGGCGCGGAACACCCGCCAGATCGACCCGACCCGTCCCCAGGTGGCGGGCTACCAGGCCTACCGCCTCGACACGATCAACGGGGATTCGGTCCAGACGGTCATCGACTGGGCCGTCCCAGGCGGCGATGCGGTGTACGTCGTCATCGCCGCGGACGCCCCGGTGGCCTCGATCGCCGCGGCCACCGCCGCCTTCCCGACCGACCACTGAGCCGCTCGCAGGGCCCCGTCGGCCCGGTGCTAGCATCGCGGCCATGAGCGACTGGTCCCGCCGGCGCCGCACCTGGGTGGAAGCCCGGCTCGAGCCCGCCCTGGAGCGCGCCCCCGAGCGGCAGACCCGGTTCTCGACCATCAGCGACGTGGAGGTCGAGCGTCTCTACGGCCCCTGGTCGACCGACCCGGACGCGGATCCGCTCGAGCGGATCGGCTTCCCGGGGGAACCGCCCTTCGCCCGGGGCATCCACCCGACCGGCTACCGGAGCCGGCTGTGGACGATGCGCATGTTCGCCGGGTTCGGCTCGGCCGAGGACACCAACATCCGCTTCCGCCGGCTGCTCGACGCCGGTCAGACCGGCCTCTCGATCGCCTACGACATGCCCACGCTGTACGGCTACGACACCGACGACCCGGAGGCCGAGGGCGAGTTCGGGACGTGCGGCGTCGCCGTCAGCAGCCTGGCCGACATGGAGGCCCTGCTCGCCGGGATCCCGCTCGATCGGGTGAGCACCTCCATGACGATCAATTCGCCGGCCGCCCCGATCTGGGCGATGTACATCGCGGCCGCGGAGAAGCGCGGCATCCCACGGGCGGCCTTGGAGGGCACGACCCAGAACGACATCCTCAAGGAGTTCGTCGCCCAGAAGGAGTTCCTCTTCCCGCCCGAACCGTCGATGCGCCTGGTGACCGACACGATCGAGTTCGGGACCCGCGAGCTGCCGCGCTGGAACACGATCTCGATCAGCGGCTATCACATCCGGGAGGCCGGCAGCACCGCCGTCCAGGAGCTCGCGTTCACGATCGCCGACGGCATGGCCTACGTCGAGGCCACCCTTGACCGCGGGCTGCGCATCGACGACTTCGCCGGCCGGCTGAGCTTCTTCTTCAACAGCCACAACGACTTCTTCGAGGAGATCGCCAAGTTCCGCGCCTCGCGCCGGATCTGGCACCGGCTCATGACCGAGCGCTATCACGCGGAGAACGAGCGCTCGACCTGGATGCGCTTCCACACCCAGACCGCGGGGGTGAGCCTGACCGCCCAGCAGCCGCTCAACAACCTCACCCGGGTCGCGATCCAGGCGCTCGCGGCCGTGCTCGGCGGCACCCAGTCACTGCACACCGACGCCTACGACGAGGCGTGGGCGGTGCCCTCCGCCGAGGCTGCCCTCCTTGCCCTGCGCCAGCAGCAGATCATCGCCGAGGAGACGGGGGTGACGAACACGGTCGATCCGCTTGGCGGGAGCTGGTTCGTGGAGGCCTTGACGGACGAGACGGAGGCCGCCGTGTGGCGCTACATCGAGGAGATCGACCGGCGTGGCGGAATGGTCGCGGCGATCGCCGAGGGCTTCCCGCAGCGCGAGATCGCCGACGCGGCGTATCGCTACCAGCGCGAGCTCGATGCCGGCGAGCGAGGGATCGTGGGGGTCAACCGGTTCGCCGATTCGGACGAGCCGCTCGCGATCCCGCTCCTGGAGGTCCCGGAGGCGTCGCTGCGGGGCCAGCTGGCCCGCCTCGAGCGGGTGCGGCGCGAGCGCGACGGAGAGGCCGTGGCGGCCGCCCTGGCCGGTCTGCGCGAGGCGGCGAGTCGGCCCGGCTCGTCGGAGTCGAACCTCATGCCCCACTTCCTTCGCTGCGCCAACGCCTACGCCACGCTCGGAGAGCAGTGCGCGGTCCTGCGCGAGGTCTTCGGGGAGTACCGCGAGCCCGTCGCCGTCTAGGCGACGCCGTCAGGGCTGGTGTTCGGACGCGAACTCGACGGACCAGACATCGCGTTCGGGTGTTTCGCATCCGCCCTCGATCACCGATCCCTCGCGAGCGACCACCCGGCCGGTCTCGTCGACGACCTCGAGGCCGGGCACGAAGCGGGCGCTATAACCGACCGACCAGGCGAGTTCGCGGCGGGATCCATCAGGCACGATCATCCAGGCGCTCCGTGGATCCGTCGGTGACCCGTGCAGGAAGAACCCGCCGACGAGGCCGGTGCCTCCGCACAGGAGGCGCACGCCATCGACCGTCCAGTTCGCGA
>DASVIK010000431.1:0-12072 GCA_036382135.1 Candidatus Limnocylindrales bacterium
GGGGCGCGCTGATGGTGGGTGCCCGATCCATCGGGCCGACGGTCACGGCTTGATTCGAAGGACCGTGTCATTCCCGAACGTGGGATACCAGACCGTCCCGTCGGTCGTGGTGGCAAGGGCACCCTGGAAGTCCTGCGTGTCGACACGGAACGCCTTGCGGATGGCGAGCGTCGTCGGGTCCATGACCGCGAGGCCACCACGGTCGTAAGCGGCGAGCACCGACGTGGTCCCGGCCGCGACGGCGATCAGGTCGCCGCCACCTGTCGCCGGGTCCGTCGCCGCGCCGCCGAGGAACCGGAGCGCGGTGACGCAATCGGTGGCCGGGTCGACGCGGATGACGCTCGCGTCGGCCGTCGCCAGGTAGAGCGCATCGGCACCGGCCACCATACCGACCGGGCTCACCGGCAACGCGACAGCAGCGGTCACAGTCCCCGTCGACGGATCGATGCGCTCGATCACCTGGTCGCCGTCCACGGTCTCCCATATGGATTCGAACGCCGAGACGAGGATGCGCGGGGCGTGACTCGGCTCGGCCGGACCCGCGATGGTGACGCGTCGAAGCTCGTGCCCGTCCTGGCGATCGAATTCGACGATGTCGATGGATCCGGCGTCGGCCGCCGCCCCCCACACGCCGTCGGCGGTTTCGGTGATCCCTGTCGCGCCATTGGAGCCGAGCTTCGCGAGGGCGTCCTGGAGGTCGGTTGGGGTGGACGCCGCATTCGTGGCCGCATCGATGTGGACCCAGGCGCGCGTGTCCGTCCCGGACAGGAATGGCCCGTACCACGGCCCACCGAGCCCGGGCAGCAGCGGTCCGCCATGGTCGAATCGGTGGTCGGGGTCGGGATCGATCTGCTTGACGGCGTTCGTTGCCGGGTCGATCCGGTAGACGAGCGCGGAAGTGTGATCTCCCACCCAGACCGATCCATCCTCGGCGGCCGCCGTGACCGGGCTGCCGGTCGCCGGGATCGTCGCCGCGACCGTGCCGGCCGGTGCTTGTGGATCGGGGACCTGGGGCGCGCCCGGAGCAGCTGCGGCGGGCGCACCGGGACATGCGGCCGGCGTCGGCCCTGCCATGGCGACCGCGACCGATGCGGCCGGGGAGGTCGATGGGACAGCCGACCCGGCGGCCGTGCTCGGCACGACGACCGGCGTCGCGGTGGCTGCGGCCGACATCACGACCACAGGGCTCGATCCCGCTGCGCCCGTGCATCCGGCCAAGGCGAGCACACAAGCGACCAGGATGAGCGGCCTCAAAGCGCGGATGGCCGCCCGCACGAATCTAGACATGATCTGCTCCTGCTTCGCAACGGCCGAAGGGCTTCGTCGACCTCGCAACGACCCGGCCGAACCCGGATCGACCGTAGACTTGGCGTGGTCGTCGGACAGCAGGGCTGGCCACCGAAATGGGACAGTGTTAGCCCGGTACCGACGACGACGCCGCCATGCGAGGATCGCGCCGTGTCTCGATCCGTCCTCCTCGTCGACGACCATCCGGGCTTTCGCGCCGAGGCGCGTGCGATGCTCGAGGCGGACGGCTATGCGGTGACCGGGGAGGCCGCCAGCGGCGCTGCCGCGATCGGCCAGGTGGCGCGGCTGCAACCAGACATGGTCCTGCTCGATATTGGCCTCCCCGATGGCAGTGGGCTCGAACTCATCGCGCGGATCCGGTCCGCCGCCCCGGGCATGGTGATCGTGCTCATCTCCAGCCGGCAGGCGAGCGACTATGGCGAGCGGTTGTCCGCCGCCGGCGCCGATGGCTTTCTCGACAAGGCGACGCTGGCGCCGTCCACGCTGCGTGACGTGCTCTCCCGCCGGGCGACGCAGTGAGCCGGGCAGTCGCTGCCATCCTGGCTCTCCTCGCGACCGCCTTCGGCCTGCTCGTCGAGCATCTCGCTCACAACTGGGAGTTTCAACCGGCCTGGATCCCCATCCTCGATCTGGGCGTCGGCTGGGTGCTCGTCGCATCTGGTCTGGTCGGTGCCATCGCCCGGCCGTCACAACCCGCCGGCCGGCGCCTCATCCTGGCAGGCTTCCTGTGGTTCGTGGGCACGCCGCGCCAGCACGAGTACCTCGTCATCGACGACCTGGCGTTCGCGTTCCAGGGCTACTTCGACCTCGTCCTGGTCCTCATCGCGTTGTCGTTCCCCGCGCGATGGCCGGCGCGTCGCGAGGAGCGCACGGTCCTCGTTGCGCTGGGTGTCGTCTTCGGTATCCGGTCGGTGGTGCGGCTGGTCGCCCGCGGTCCGGACTTCGGCGTGCATCTGCTCGGGGATGACCTGGCATATGCCTTCGTCGCCTGGGTGGACGTGGCCCTCGCATCCCTGTTCTTCATCGCCGGATGCCTGTTGCTCCGGCGGGCAGTCGTCTCGAAGCAGCCGATGCGGCGGCTGATCGTGCCGGTCGCCGCGGCCGGTGTCGCCGCCTCATTCGCGGAGACGTACCGGTTCTACTACCCGCTCAGCCAGCTGGGCCTCGTCCCGCCGCTCTCGGACGACATCGGCATCCCCTTGTCTTGGATGCTCAACATCCTGCGGATCCTGGTGCCGCTCGGCATCCTCGTCGGGATCCTCCGCCTGCGACCGGACCGTTCGACGATCACGCAGGCGATCGCGGACGTGGGCGACGCACCGACGAGCCTGATCCTCCGCGATGCACTCGCGGGCGCCCTGCGCGACCCGTCGCTCCGGATCCTGACCTGGGACGAAGATGCGGCGGCCTACCGCGACGAGACCGGCGCAGTTGTGCCGACGCCTGTGTCCACCTCGCAGGCGACCGTGACTCCGGTCGACACCGGCGGCCGTAGACTGGCCGCACTGGTCCACGATCCGGCGCTCGATGAGGATCCGAGTCTCGTCGCTGCGGGCGTCGCCGTGACGAGGCTCGCGCTCGACAATGAGCGCCTGAACCTCGAGATCAGTCGCCAGCTCGTGGAAGTTCGTGCGTCCCGCGCTCGGATCGTGCAGGCGGGCGATGCCGAACGACACCGGATCGAACGAGACCTGCACGACGGCGTCCAGCAACGGCTGGTGGCGCTGGCGATGGCGCTGCGTCGGGCCGGGGCAGCGTCTGAAGGCGAGTCGGAAGCGGGGCGAGCACTGGACCGAGGCGCGGACGAGGCATTGGTCGTCGTCGAGGACGTCCGCGAGCTGGCCCGCGGAATCCACCCGGCAGTCCTGACAGAAGCTGGCCTGCGGCCGGCATTGCAGGCGCTGGCGGACCGCTCGCCGATACCCGTCGAGTTGGAAGTCGATCTCGGCGCGGAGGTGACCGGAACAGCGGCCGCCACGGCATATTTCGTCGCCTCGGAAGCGCTCGCCAACATCGCCAAGCACGCCGACGCGACCACGATCCGACTCACCGCCACGACCGCGGGCGGCCGGATGGCGCTCGCGATCGAGGATGACGGCGTGGGTGGTGCGGACCCGACGGGTTCGGGACTGCGCGGACTGGCGGACCGAGTCGCGGCCTCGGGCGGGACATTCAGCGTCAAGGCAGGCCCGGACGGCGGCACCCGGCTTTCGGCCGTGGTCCCGCTCGACTGATGGCCGTCCGGGTGGTCGTCGCCGACGACTCGGTGCTCCTCCGCGAGGGGATCGTTCGGATGCTTCGCGACGAGGGCTTCGACGTGTGCGGCCAGGCGAGCGACGCGAACGAGCTGGTCAGACTCGTCGCCGAGGTTGCGCCCGATGTGGCGATCGTGGATATCCGGATGCCGCCCGGCCTCCGTTACGAAGGGATCGTCGCCACCCAGGCGATCAGGCAGATGCACGGCGACGCGGTGGGTGTGTTGGTCCTGTCCCAGTACCTCGAGCCGGAATTCGCGCTGCGGCTTCTCGAGGAGGGCGGCAGCGGCATCGGGTATCTGCTCAAGGATCGGGTGGTCGATATCGCCGGGTTCGTGGATGCCGTGCGCCGAGTCGCGAGCGGCGGCTCGGTGATAGACCATGCGATCGTCACCCAGTTGCTCGCCCGGCGACGCCAACGCGATCCCTTGGCGGAACTGACCCAACGCGAGCGCGACGTCCTGGCGCTGATGGCCGAGGGACTCTCGAACGGGGCGATCGCGGTCCGGTTGGGACTGTCGGAGAAGACCGTCGAGTCGTACATCGGCGCGATCTTCGGCAAGCTCGCCCTCGAGCCCGCACCGGAATTGCATCGACGGGTCCTTGCCGTCCTCGCGTTCCTCCAGGCCCGCTGATCCGCGCCGGCCGGGCGGGCCGTCGTCCCCTGTCGAGCCGCCTGCGCCCGACTACCATGGACGTCCCGTGACGACCCTCGCGCCGAACGACTTCACCCACCTCCACGTCCACTCCGAGTTCAGCCTGCTCGACGGCCTTGGCAGGATCGGGGACATCGTCGACGCGGCCGCCGCACAGGGCATGGATTCGATCGCCCTTACCGATCACGGCGCGCTCTACGGCGCGGTCGCGTTCTACCAGGCGGCCACGGCGAAGAATGTCAAGCCGATCATCGGCGTCGAGACGTACGTCGCGCGCCGCTCGATGACCGACCGCGAGGGCAAGGCCGACGCCCAGCCGTTCCACCTCATCCTGCTCGCCAAGGACATGACCGGCTACCAGAACCTGTGCCGGCTCGTCACCGACGCCCACCTCGATGGCTACTACTACAAGCCGCGCATCGACCGGGAGCACCTCGCCCGCCACAGCGAGGGCCTCATCGGCCTGTCCGCCTGCCTCAACGGCGAGGTCGCCCGGGCGCTCGAGGTCGACGACTGGGATTCCGCGCGCAAGCTGACCGGCGAGTACCGCGACATCCTCCACGGCGACTTCTATCTCGAGCTCCAGGATCACGGCCTGCCCGAGCAGAAGCGCCTCAACGAGCAGCTCCTGCGCCTCGCCCCGGAGGTCGGCGCGCCGCTGGTCGTCACGAACGACCTCCACTACGTGAACGCCGGGCAGCGCGAGGCGCACGACGTCCTCCTGTGCATCGGCACCGGCAACAACCTCGACACGCCCAACCGGATGAAGTTCGAATCCGGCGAGTTCTGGGTCAAGTCGGCCGCCCAGATGGCGGCTCTGTTCCCCGACCAGCCGGAGGCGCTCCTCAACACCCGGCGGATCGCCGAGATGGTCGACCTCGAGCTGCCACTCGGCCAGCTCCGCATCCCGCACTTTCCGGTGCCGGACGGCGAGACGACGGAGAGCTGGCTGCGCGCCGAGTGCCAGCGGGGCCTGGAGCGCCGCTACGGGACGGTGACGACCGAGCTCCAGACCCGCCTCGACTACGAGCTCGGCGTGATCCTCTCGATGGGCTATGCCGGCTACTTCCTCATCGTGGCCGACTTCATCCGCTTCGCCCGCGAGCAGGGCATCCAGACGACCTGCCGGGGAAGCGCGCCCGGATCCATCGTCACGTACTCGCTGGGCATCACGCCGGTCGATCCGATCCTCTACCGGCTCCCGTTCGAGCGGTTCCTCAACCCCGACCGGGTGACGATGCCGGACATCGACGTCGACTTCGAGGACGGCCGGCGCGAGGAGGTCATCGCCTACGTCGGCCAGAAATACGGCCAGGATCACGTCGCCCAGATCATCACGTTCGGCACGATGCTCGCCCGGGCGGCCGTCCGCGACGTGGGGCGGGTGCTCGGCATGAGCTACGGCGACGTCGACCGGATCGCCAAGGCCGTCCCGAACACGCTGGGCATCCGGCTCGACGAGGCACTCGAGACGGCGCCGGCGTTCCGCGAGCTCGTCGACGCCGATCCCCAGGTCGGGCGGCTCGTCAACCTGGCCCAGCAGCTCGAGGGCGTCGCTCGCAATGCGTCGACCCACGCCGCCGGGGTCGTCATCAGCCGCGAGCCGCTGACCGAGCTCATGCCCCTCCAGAAGGCGACGAACTCGGATGGGCTCATGACCCAGGTCGAGATGCACGGGGTCGAGGCACTCGGCCTCCTCAAGTTCGACTTCCTCGGGCTCTCGAACCTGACCATCCTGCGCCGGGCGGACGACCTCATCCGCGAGGACCGCGGGGTCGAGATCGATCTCGAGCACATCCCGCTCGACGACGGCCGGACATTCGAGCTGCTCGCCTCGGGCGAGACGACGGGCATCTTCCAGCTCGAGTCGGCGGGCATGCGCCGCTACATCCGGGAGCTCCGCCCGACATCGGTCCACGACCTCGCCGCGATGGTCGCGCTGTACCGGCCGGGTCCCATGGACAATATTCCGGCCTACATCCGGCGCAAGCACGGCCAGGAGCCGGTCACCTACCTCCACCCGCTCCTGGAGCCGTACCTCGACAAGACGTACGGCATCTTCGTGTACCAGGAGGACATCGTGGCCGCCGCGGTGGCCCTCGGCGGGTTCACCGGCCCCGAGGCGGACACGCTCGGCTACGCGATCCGCAAGAAGAAGTCATCGGTCCTGCGCTCGATGCGCCAGCAGTTCGTGGACCAGGCAGCCGAGCGGGGCGTCAAGCCCGAGACGATCGACGCGGTCTTCCACGCCTTCGAGCCCTTCGAGCGCTACGGCTTCAACAAGGCGCACGCGACCTGCTACGGGCTCATCGCCTACCAGACGGCCTACCTGAAGGCGAACTACACGGTCGAGTACATGACGAGCGTCCTCTCGGCCGTCCGCGACAACGCCGAGAAGGTCGCCGCGGCCATCGCCGAGTGCCGCCGCCTGGGCATCGACGTGCGGATGCCGGACATCCACGAATCCGGCCTCGAGTTCACGGTCCAGGGCGACGCGATCCGCTACGGGCTCCTCGCCGTGAAGAACGTTGGCCAGGGCGCCGTCGAGTCGATGATCGCCGCGCGGGCCGAGGACGGACCGTTCCGCTCGCTCACCGATTTCTGCACCCGGATCGACCTCCGGCTGGCCAACCGCAAGGTCCTCGAGTCGCTGGCCCGGGTCGGGGCGCTCGCCGCCTTCGGCCATCCGGCCCAGATCCTCCTCGGCCTGGACGACGCGATGGGCGCGGCGCAGGCGGTCCAACGCGACCGGGCTTCCGGTCAGACCTCGCTGTTCGACATGGGCGCCGCGGATGCGGCCACCCTGGACGCGCCGTTGCCGCGAACGCCCGAGGCTCCATTGCGCGAGCGCCTCCGCTGGGAGAAGGAGCTGCTCGGGGTCTACCTGTCGGAGCATCCGATGGGCGAGGTCGCGGGCATCGTCGGCCGGTACGTGACGGCGTATTCGGGGGATCTGGGCGACGAATCGCTCGAGGGCCAGCGCGTCGTCGTCGCGGGCATCGTCGTCGGCATCCGCACCGTCGTGACGAAGGCGCGCGCGACCATGGCCATCGTCACCCTCGAGGACCTCCAGGGCAGCCTCGAGGTCGTGGTCTTCCCGCGCACCTGGGAGGAGACATCGCGGCTGTGGGTCGAGGGGTCGATCCTGCTCGTGGCCGGGCGGATCGATCACCGGGGCGAGGAGACGAGCCTGCTCGCCGACCTCGTCGTTGAGTGGGACGCGGCCATGGCGACCGGTCCGGAGGCCTTCGCGCGCCAGGTCGCGGCGACCGATCGCGGCCGGGGCGGCCGGCGGAGCGGGCCGTGGGATGGAGCTTCCCGGAACGGCGATCGGAACGGCGATCGTGGGCGGCCACCGACGCCGCCCAAGTCCGTGGCGACCGGCGACGCCGGGGGCGCCGGGACGTTCGCCGACGGCGCCGGGGGCCGGGAGCCCGTGGCCGTGGGCCCCGGTCGACCCGACGCGTCGCCCGTGGCGACGACTGTCGGAGCCTCGCGCGTACCCTATGTCTCGCCGCTCCGACCGGAGGCGCGCCGGCCGGTCGACCCTGAACCCGGCATGGCCCGCGGCATCGAGCCGGCCGAGCCGATGCCGACGTACAGCGAGCCGCCGGGGCTGTCGGTCGGCGGCGTCGAGCGGGATGACGATCCGCCCCTGCCCGACGAGGAGCGCCGGCGGGCCACGGCGGCCACGGCCGCGGCGACGACCCCGCTCGACGCGGGACCGGGCGGCATCCTCCACGTTCGGTTCAACCAGGATGCCGGCACGGATCGACTCGTCGGGGCGATGGAGCAGGTCCGGACCCTGTTGCGGTCACGGCCCGGGGCGACCCGCGTCGTCCTCCACGTGCCCCAGGGCGGCGGGCGCGATGCGCTGCCGATGGAGCTCCGGGTCGGAGTGGCGTACGACGCCGACCTCCTCGGCGAGGTAGGGCGTCGCCTCGGCTCGGGCCTGGTCGAGCTGCGGCTGGCCTGACCGACCGACCGACCGACCCAGTGAGGCTAGCCGGCCGCCCAGCTCCCGTATGCGGGATGACCCGGCCGGACCGCGATGAACGTGCCCCGGCACGTCGCGCAGATCTGCCCGTCAGCCTCGAGGGTCGCTTCGACCGTGGCGCGATCGTCGGTCGACTCGACGACCCGGGCGGTGAGCTGGACCCGGCGGTCGGTCGGGGTCGGGCGGAGCAGCCGGACGGCATATTCGGCCGTCACGCAGACCGGCGGTGCCTCGCTGCCCCGACGGCCCATGAGGTGCCATGCCGCCGTCCAGTTGGAGTGGCAGTCCAGGAGTGCCCCGATGATCCCGCCGTTCAGGACGCCGTCGAACGCCTCGTGATGGGCGGCGGCCGACCCCTCCGCGACGACGTCATCGGTCCCGGCGGCGCCCGGTCGACTCTCCAGCCGCAGGCCGTGCTCGTTCGCGGGGCCGCAACCGAAGCACCGGCTGTGCGGTGCGAATCGCTGCTGGAGGCTGGGACCGTGACCGGTCGGCAACTCACTCATCGCCCGGAGTATCCCACCGCCTCGCGACGGTTCCCGGTCATCTCGAGCGTGCGCGGTACAGGTCCACCATGAACAGGCCGAAGCCGCCCAGCGACACGACCGAGGCGAGCACGAGCGATGGCCGGATCCCGATGACCGCGGACAGGGCACCGCCGAGGATCGGGGCGGCGATGAGCGCGCTGTTCTGGATCGTCTGGTCGATCGAGGAGAAGGTGACCCCGAGCCGCATCGGGACGCGCCGCATGAGCTCGTCGAAGAGCGCCAGGCCGGCCCCGGCCGACGCGAAGCCGGCGGCGACCGAGACGGCGACGACGATCGCCAGGTCGTGGATCGCGAAGAAGACGGCGGGCGTCAGCGCTCCGAGCAGCAGGGCGGGCACGAGGACGGACGTGCGGCCGTTGCGGTGGGAGATGAGGCGCCAGACGACGTAGCCGGCCAGCGATCCCAGGGACTGGCCGGCCCCGATGAGCCCGATCACGGCGTCGGGCGCGTTCACCTCGTGCACGTAGAAGAGCGGCAGGAGCGGCGCGGCGAGGCCGATGCCCGCGGAGTAGACGAGCGCCCGGACCTCGAACGCCGCGAATGGGCGCTCCGCCCGCAGGAGGCTCACGACTTCGCGGAGACGGGCCCTCGGCGACCGCAGGTCGGTGGGGCCATCGGAGACGTGGGACGGGATGACGTAGCGTCGGGCGAAGTAGAAGCTGCCGACGCCACCCGACGCGCAGACGAGCAGGAAGACCTCGTAATTGACCGGGAAGGGGAGGACCCGCAGGAGCTGGCCGCCGGCGGCCATCGTGAGCGCCGTGACCAGCCCGATGACGGCCCAGCGCCGGCCGAGGAGGTCGTACCTGCTGCGCGAGCCGGCCGCGCCGTCCATCACGATCGGGAACGCGACCTGGCCGATCGTGTTCGGCACCATCGCCACGGCCCAGATGGCGAGGATCGCCGCGATCGCCCAGGCGGGCGGCGCGATCACCAGCGCCAGCGCCATCGGCGCGTAGACGGTGTGGGCGATGAGGCGTGCGCCGCTGTACGCCGGGACGATGTCGCGGCGCCCCTGGAGCCAGCGCCCGATCGGCAGTGCCAGGAGCGCGCCGGCGACCGCGGGGAGTGCCGTGACGAGGCCCACGGCGACGCCGGAGGCGCCGAGTCGGACGAGGAGGACGGGCAGGAAGGGTGAGGCGGCATTGACGACCCCGACCGCGATCGAGTCGTTGCGGTTGAGGGTGCGGTTGGTCGCCTCGTCGGTGTTCGGAAGGGCGGTCCTCTCCGAGCTCACCTGCGGCGGCGGCCGGCGGGTCGTGATTCGTCCATCGTCGCCTCCCAGGAGATCGTCGCTGATCGCCGGACCTCCCCGGGAGAGGATAGTGCCCGACATTCGGTGGGATTTCGCAAAACGGCCCCACAACGGTCCCTCGGACGAGTAAGCTCCCCGGGCGCGTCCCCGGCTGCACCGTCGCTCGCAGGGCCGCGCGAGCACGGAGGAACTCATGCGTCGATTCATCATGGTGTCTGCCGCCGCGGGCCTCCTTGTGGCGGCCTCGACGTTCGCCGCAACGGGGGTCGCCGCCGCGTCCGGCCCGCTCACGATCACGGCGGACAGGGCCGCGGCCATCCCGGCAGGTCACAACTGGGGGTTCAACGACTTCTTCCCGCGGACCATCTCCGTCCATCGCGGGGCGACCATCCAGTTCTCGATCCAGGGCTTCCACACGGCGACCCTGCTACCGAGCGGCGTCGCCGCCTCGACCGCCCGCAAGACCATCGGTCTCATCAAGGCGGACGTCGACGACACGACGCCCAATCCCAACGGTTCCTCCCACCTCGAGGAGAACCTGGGCTCGCTCTTCCCGATGCCCGGCGGGTGCGGGAGCAGCGCACATCCATGCACGTTCAACGGTACGGCCCCCGTGAGCTCGGGCGCTCCCCTGAGCGGACCGGTCCCGCTGTTCCGGGTGAAGGTCACGGCCCCGGTGGGCTTCTACCGGTTCGCCTGCCTCATCCACCCGAACATGGAGGGCTGGCTGGCGGTCGTTCCGCAGGAGTTCCACCCGACCACGAGATCCGAGCTGGTCGCCAAGGTGCACGCTCAGGTCCTCGCGGACCGGCATGCGGGCTTCGTCGCCGAGGCCGCCGCGAACGTCGTCCACTCGCGCCCCAACCCGGACGGGACGCGAACGTGGATCGGGACGGCCGGCACCAGCAGCCCGGACGGGCACGTGGCCATCAACGAGATGCTGCCGCACAGGATCTCGATCCACCGGGGAGACAAGGTCACCTGGGTCTCCCGGGCAGTCAACGAACCACACACGATCACCTTCCCGACCGACATCGGCACGGACATGTTGCCGTGGTGTGAGAACGGTGCGACCGACACGCCGGCGACGCCGACGGTGATCCCTCCCACCGGGCCGCAGGACTTCACGTGCGGGGGCCCGCCCGTCGAAGTCGAGCTCGATGGGGGCAACGGCGTCAGTCACGTCACCTCGAAGTCGACGGTGTCCGACTCCGGGATCGTCGCGTCGGCGGCGGAGCGCGCCGGTTTCGGCCTGCCGAGCACCGCGGCGAGCGCAAAGTGGACCGTCAGCTTCAGTGGAGCGACGCGGACGACCTACCACTTCGTCTGCCAGATCCATGCGGGTATGGCGGGGGTGATCGCCGTCCACTGAGCTTCGTCACGTTCGCGCCAGACGACCGCCCGGTCCCCGGGCGGTCGTCTCTTCGTCCACCGCCAGGGCTCGAACGACATTCGGTCCCCTGTCGGCCCGTGGCGCGTGAGTGAACCGCGCTCCGGTCGTGGCGGCGCTCTACCGGTGCCGATGAGCGCTCAGGTGCCCGGCGCGGCGACGACGACGAACCGGAAGTCTCGGGCGTTGGTTCCGACCGCGTAGACCTGGTAGACCATGCCGCTCCTCAGCCACTTGATGGCCGGGCCGATCACGGGGCGGTAGCTCCGCGGCGCGGAGAGCCACCACGAGTACACGCTCTGCGTCAGCGGGATCATGCCCGTCGACCCGATCTCCGCCACCACCGGACGGACGCCACCGTTGATCCAGACATCGAACAGGTCGCCGGGGCGCCTGGTCGTGGTGTCACGGACGACGAGCGCGGCCTTGCCCGCCGTGCCGCTCAGATCGGTCGCCCATCCCTCGAGCGCGTGGATCCGGATGAGGCGGCCGGTCGGCAGCCGGACGAACACGAGACGGGCGAGGACCGTAAGGCTGGGCGCAGCCCTCAAGGTGAACGGCTGGTCGCGCAAGAGCGTGCCACGGCACGAACGTGGATCGGCCCGGTAGATGGAGATCGAATACCTGCCGAACGGCAAGGCCAGCTTGAACTGCTGGCCGTAG
>DASVIK010000432.1:0-13973 GCA_036382135.1 Candidatus Limnocylindrales bacterium
GCTGTTATGGCGCGCCCGGAGGGATTCGAACCCCCGACCTACTGATCCGAAGTCAGTTGCTCTATCCACTGAGCTACGGGCGCGCGAGCGGCGATGATACCGCGCCCCACGGCCGCGCCCGCCGGGCGACCGGCGCGCGTATGACGGACTGCAGCTCCGCGCCGCTGGCGCCCCGCGACCCGTGATAACCGGTGCGTACCCGCCACATCGCACTGCCCGGCGCGTCTGGATTAAGGGACACTTCGAACGATCAGCTGCGGCCTGGCGGACACGTCCGCGACTCGGCCGCCGGCTGGTGGGGGTGAGGCTCGGCATGGTGATCCGGTCGGGTTGGCTGGCGGCGGCGCTTTCCTTCGTGCTGCCCGGCCTCGGCCAGGTCTCGCTCGGCCGGGTTCGCCGGGGCGTGCTCGTGGCGATCCCGGCTGTGGCGACCTTCGGCGTCGCGCTCGCGGTCGTGCTCGGCGGCCCGAACGAGATGCTCGACCTCTTCGTTCGTCCCGAGGTCGCGATCGCCCTCCTCGTCGCCAATGCCGCGCTCGCCCTGTATCACGTCCTCGCGATCGTCGACGCCTACCGCATCGCCTCCGCCCTGCGCCCCGCGTCGACCCACCGACGGCTCACGATCATGCTCGTCGGCCTGCTCGTGGCGACGACAGTGGGCGTCCACGGGGCCATCGCGTGGGTGGGGGCGGATGCGTCCTCCACGCTCGACACGGTGCTGGGCGGCGACCCGGCTGCGGTCATCCCGGAGGCGAGCTTCGAGCCGGCAGATAGCGCGCCGGTGGCTCCGTCGCCGACCGACACGATCGAGCCCACCGCGACGCCGACCCCGACGCAGACACGGTGGCCGACGTGGTCGCCGCCGAGCGCCTCGTCTCTCACGGCATCCCCGACCCCGACGTTGTCGCCGACGCCGTCACCGACGCCGACGCAGCCGCCGACGCCGAGGGCGCCCGCACTGGCCGAGCAACCGCCCACCCCGGACCTCCGGCTTCCCCCGTGGGCCCGTGACGGGCGGCTCGATCTGCTGCTGATGGGTGCGGATAGCGGGCCCGATCGATGGAGCCTCCGGACCGACACGCTCATCGTGCTCAGCATCGACACCGCGACCGGGCGCGCGGCCCTGTTCGGCGTGCCCCGGAACATGGTTGGCGTGCCGCTCGCACCTGAGAGCGCGAAGGCCTTCGCCGGGGGGCGGTTCCCGGGCCTGATCAACGCGCTCTACGTGTACGCCATGGGTCACCCGGGCGACTTCCCCGGCGGCGCCAACCGCGGCTTCCGGGCCGTGTCCGGCGCCGTCCAGGAGCTGCTCGGGGTCCGGCTCGACGGGCTCATCGTCGTCAACCTCGCCGGGTTCGTCGGGCTCGTCGACGCGGTCGGCGGCCTGTGGATCGACGTCCCCGAGCGCGTCGTCGACTCGAACTACCCGCTCGAGGACGGCAGCGGCTGGATCTCGCTGGACATCGAGCCGGGCTGCCAACACCTGAGCGGCCGGATGGCCCTGGCGTACGCGCGCTCGCGTCACCAGGACTCGGACTACGGCAGGATGGAGCGACAGCAGCGCGTCCTCGCGGCGCTCCGCCGTCAGCTCGACCCGCTCAGCCTCGTCGCGAAGGTGCCGAAGCTCCTGTCGATCGCCCGGGACGACCTGTGGACGACGATCTCACGCACCGACGCGCCGGAGCTTGCCAGTCTCGCCGCGCGGGTGGACGCCCGGCGCATCGAGTCGACCCTGTTCGCCCCGAGCCGGTACGCCGCACACGTCGACGACCTCGAGATCGCGACGATCCGGTCGGTGGTCCGGACCGTCTTCGATCATCCGGCGCCCGCTCGTTCGCCGATCGATCCGGGGGCCCACTGCCCCTGATCGCGGCGGGCAGACATGGGCCCATCCGGCCCGATGCCCGATGACGGCCATCCCCGGCCCGCCGAGGCCCGTCCCGAGGCTCTTCCGACCCGCTGGATCCCCGCGGCCGGCAAGCTCCGGCGCCGCGGCTACCCTTCGGCGGTCGCGGCTCCCGCGCGAACGATGCGGACCGCCTCCGCGACGCCGCCGGTCCAAGCCTCGCCGTGGCCGGGTAGCACGAGGTCGGCCTGGACACCGTCGAGGCGGGTGAGCGACGCGAGGGCCGTCTCCGCATCGGCGCCGAACGGCGCGATCATCGGGCCCCTGGCGCCCGTGGTGACCGAGTAGGTGGCGATCGCGTCGCCGATGAAGAGCGCATCGCGCGACGCGACGTGGAGGGCGGCACTCCCCGGTGTGTGGCCCGGCAGCGCGATGACGCGCGGGGCGCCCGGCACGTCCAGCGTCGCCCCGTCGCCGAATGTCGAGACCTCGGCGATGACCGCCCCGCCGTTCATCCCGTGCCGAAGCCCGAACCAGATGAAGCGCAGGAGCGGTGCGATCCGCATCGGCCCCCTGCCGCGGGCGGGATTCCCCACCTCGCCCCGGGCCAGCGCGGCGTCGAGATCGAGGATCCGGATCGGGACCCCGCGCTCCCGCCGGATGCGCTCGGCGAAGCCGATGTGGTCGGAGTGGCCGTGGGTGAGCACGACGGCCCGCACGTCCTCGAGCGATCGCCCCATCGCGGCCAGCTCGCCGGGCAGGTCGCGCCAGTAGCCGGGCAGGCCGGCATCGACGATCGTCACCGCCCCGGCCTCCTCGATGAGGTACGAGTTGATCATCGCCGCCGTGCCGATCCGATGGATGCCGTCGCCGATCCGCATGACCGACATCCTATCGGCCGGGCCCCGACGACCGCACAGCGCACCGGAGCGGCAGCCCGACGGCCGATGCGCCATCCTGCATCCGATGGTCGCGACCGACGCCGTCTACCGCCGCCTCTCCATGTGGCATGCCACCGTCCCGGGCTCGCTGGAGCCGCGCGATCCGCTGCCCGGCGATCGCGACGCGGACGTGGCCATCGTGGGGGCGGGCTATACGGGCCTGTGGACCGCGTACTACCTGAAGGCACTCGACCCGACGCTTCGCGTCGTCGTGCTGGAGAAGGACATCGCGGGCTTCGGGGCGTCCGGGCGGAACGGCGGCTGGTGCTCGGCCCTGTATCCCTCCAGCAGCGCCAAGATCGCCCGGCGGGCCGGCCGCGACGCGGTCCTGGCCCTTCACAGGGAGCTGCGGGCCACGGTCGACGAGGTCGGTCGGGCGGCGGCGGCCGAGGGGATCGACGCCGGGTACGCCAAGGGCGGCACGCTCGTCTTCGCCCGCTCGAAGCCCCAGGTCGCCCGCGCGAAGGAGGAGCTCGCGGCCTCCCGGCGATGGGGCTTCGAGGAGGAGGACCTGCGCTGGCTCGAACCCTCGGAGGTCCGGGCCCACGTCCGCGCGGCCAGCGTGCTCGGCGCGACCTACACCCCCCACTGCGCCGCGGTTCATCCCGCGCGCCTCGTCCGCGGCCTCGCGCAGGCGGTCGAGAGCCGCGGCGTCCCGATCTTCGAGGGCACGACCGTCACCGCGATCGGACCGGGGCGGGCGGTGACCGACCGGGGCACGGTCCGCGCCGAGATCGTCGTCCGGGCGACGGAGGGGTACACGCCCGGCATCGCCGGCTTCGAGCGGGCGATGATCCCCGTCTACTCGCTCGTCATCGCGACCGACCCGTTGTCGGAGGCGCAGTGGTCGGAGATCGGCCTCGAGAACCGTCCGACCTTCGGAGATGAGCGCCATCTCATCATCTACGGCCAGCGCACGGCCGACGGCCGGTTCGCCTTCGGAGGGCGAGGGGCGCCCTACCACGCGGGCTCGGCCATCCGCCCCGAGTTCGACCGCGATCCCGGCGTGTTCGCCGCCATCCGGCGATCGCTCGTGGGCCTGTTCCCGTCGCTCGCCACGGTCCCCATCGCCTACCAGTGGGGCGGCCCGCTGGCGATGCCCCGGGACCTGCTGCCCGGGGTGGGTCTCGATCGGAAGCGTGGCTTCGGCTGGGCGGGAGGGTACGTGGGTGACGGCGTGGCGATGACGAACCTCGCCGGCCGGACGATGGCGGACCTCATCCTCCGACGGGACACGGACCTCGTGCGCCTCCCGTTCGCGGGCCACCGATCGCCGCGCTGGGAGCCCGAACCGCTGCGCTGGCTCGGGGTGAACATGGGCCTGCGCTTCCTGACCGTCGCCGATGCGGAGGAGCGGCTCACCGGTCGGCCGAGCGTCGTGGGATCGCTGTTCTGGCGGCTCTTCGCCCGCGAGCCGGGTTGAGCGAGGCGAGGAGCGAGGTTCGAGCCGGGCCACGCCGTGGGGGTGCCCAAGGAAGCGAAGATCGCGGCGACCCGTGACAATGCCCGTGGTGCCTGCACGTCCCGGAACCGGCCGCTCACCAGGTCCCTCCGCCGGACCTCGCCGTGCCCGCGACGGCGGCCGGGCAGGCACGCAGGACCGAACCGCCCCGGCCGCGGCAGGCGCCGGCGGCGCCGAGCGGGACGGCTTCCGTCCCGATCTCGAGGGCCTGCGAGCGGTCGCCGTGGGCCTCGTCCTGCTGTTCCACGCGGGCGTGCCGCACGTCACCGGCGGGTACGTCGGCGTCGACGTCTTCTTCGTCCTGTCGGGATTCCTCATCACCGGCCTCATCGTCCGGGAGCTCGACAGGACCGGCACCGTGTCGCTCGCCGCGTTCTACGCGCGGCGCGCCCGCCGTCTCCTGCCGGCCGCCGCGGTGGCCCTCGTGGCCACGATCACCGCGTCGGCGATCTTCCTGCCGCCGCTCCGGGTCCCGGACGTCGCGGGCGACGGGGCGGCAGCCGCGCTGTACGTGTCCAACATGCGGTTCGCGTTCCAGGCGACCGACTACCTCCAGGCGGCGAGCGACCCGTCGCCGCTGCTCCATTACTGGTCGCTCGGGGTGGAGGAGCAGTTCTACCTTTTCTGGCCGGCCCTCCTGCTGTTCTTCGCGCGGGGCGGCCGCGGGACGATCGCGCGGCTCGCGGCGGTCGTCAGCGTCGTCTTCGGGGTCTCGCTCGTCCTCTCCCTCGTCCTCACCGGCATCGCTCAACCGTGGGCGTTCTTCACGCTGCCGGCCCGGGCCTGGGAGCTCGCGATGGGGGCCGGGCTCGCGCTCGCTTCCGCGCGCGGGATGGCGCTCCCGCGCCAGTTCTGCGCGCCCATCGGGCTGCTCGGCATCGCCTGCATCGTTGCCGCCGGGCTGCTCCTGGACACGACGACGCCGTTTCCGGGCCTGGCCGCGCTCCTGCCCACGGCCGGCGCCGCCCTCGTCATCGCGGCCGGGCTCAAGGGCGCGCCCTCGGGCCCGCGAACATCGGGGGCTCCGGCGGTCGGCGAGGCTCGATCCTCGGCGGGCGAGGTCCGGCCCGCGGTGGCCCCGGCTCGGTCGCCAGCCGGCTCGGCTCGGTCGTCCCAAGGCACCGGGGTCTCGGCCGCCTCCGCCGCAGGCCGTGGGGTCTCAGCCGCCTCCGCCGCCCTCGCGGGCGAGCCCATCCATATCCGCCTGCTGTCGCTGCCGCCGATGCGCTGGCTCGGTCGGATCTCGTACTCGCTCTACCTCTGGCACTGGCCGATCCTCGTCATCCCGGCCGCCGCCCGTGAGGCGGTGCTGCCCCTGCGCACGCGCCTCGTCCTGGCCGGCGTGTCGGTCGTCGTGGCCGCCCTCAGTCAGCGCCTCGTCGAGGAGCCGATCCGGCGCGGCCGGTTCGTCGGGTTGCGTCCGCGCCGGACGTTCGCCTTCGCAGGGGTCGTCACGCTCGTCGCGGCGGGCCTCTCGCTGAGCCTCATCCCAGGTGGCCCACTCTCGGCCCCGTTCACCCTCGCCGGCGCCGGATCCGTGGATCCGGGCACGATCGCGAGCGACCTCGCCCACGCCCTGGGCAGCCCAGGCACGGGACCGACGCCGAGCGGGCAACGCGCGACGCCGGGCGCTCCCACGACGACCGCGCCGCCGTCCCCGATGCCGGTGCCGGCCAACCTCACGCCATCGCTTGCGGCGGCACGCGACGACCTCCCGCCCGTCTACGGCGACGGCTGCCACCTCTCGTACACCCAGGTGGTACCCCCCACCTGCGCGTTCGGCGACACGAGCTCATCCACCAACGTCGTGCTGCTGGGCGACTCGCACGCGGCGCAGTGGTTTCCGGCCCTGGTCCGGGCGGCGTTGGCGCACCACTGGCGCCTCCTGTCATTCACGAAATCGGCGTGCACGCCGGCCGACATCGCGGTCTGGGATCCGTCCCTCAACCGCGAGTACTCGGAGTGCGACACGTGGCGGGCCAACGTCCTGCGGCGCATCGCGAGCGAGCACCCTGCCCTGGTCGTCGTATCGACGAGCCGCGCCTACACGCTCGCCATCGACGGCCGGTCCGCGCCGCTCGCCCAGCATCTGCCGGCGATGCAGGCGGCGATCACCCGGACACTCCACTCGCTCTCGGCGATCTCCCGGAACGTCGCGCTCATCGAGGACACCCCCCGCTCGAAGTTCGATCCGCCTGTCTGCCTCTCCGCGCACATGACCGATGCGCTGGCCTGCGCGACGCCCTTGGCCGAGGCCATCGATACGCCGTTCCGTGCCCTCGAGACCCGGGCCGCCCTGGCGGCCCAGGTCGCGCTGGTCGATGCGACCGCCTGGATCTGCTCGTCGGACCCGTGCCCGGTCATCGTCGGGCACGTCCTCGTGTACCGCGACGCGCATCACATGACGCAGACATTCGCCGCGGCACTCGCGGACTACCTCGTCGGGGCGCTGCCGGCGATCGGCCCCTGAGCGCTGCCCGGGTCCTCGGGTCGGCGCGCTGTCAGCGATCGGCCTCGACGCGGTGACGTGCCGATCCGATGAGCTCGGGCACGCCCGTCGCGAGGGCGATGCCCGCCAGGACGAGGGCCGCTCCCGCGAGCTGGATGGGCGCGAGGCGCTCTCCGAGCAGGAGCGCCGCCAGCCCGCTGGCGGCCAGCGGGTTGAGGAGCAGGAACGCGGATGAGACGCGCGCCGGAAGCCGTCGGACGCCCGCGACCAGGAGCAGCTGGGCGGCGACGCTCGACCCGACGACGAGCCAGGCGAGGGCCACGATCGCGACGGCGGTATCCGCACCGGCAGCGGATGGGAGAAGCGACTGGCCGGGGATCAGCAGCGTCAGGGGAACGAGGACGACCGCATTGGCCCCGAAGTTGGCCATGGCCACGGCGGCACCCGGGAGCCTGAGCGTGCGGGCCCAGCGCCGGGTCAGCACGAGATAGAGCGCGAAGCTCGTCGCCGCGATGAGCCCGGCGCCGATCCCGCTGCCGAGGCCGAACGGGCGGTCCGACCCCGGGTCGAGGCCGGCGAGGAAGGCGGTTCCGAGGAGGGCGACGACGAACGCCGCGATCGGACCGAAGCCGAGGCGCTCGCCGAGGATCGGCGGACCCAGGAGGGCGGCGAGCACGGCGTACAGGCCAACGACGAACGCGGCGATCGTGGCGCCCGATCCGCCGACTGCGAGGTTCATCGCGACGAGGAAGACCGGCCCGCCGAGCATCCCCAGGAGACCCAGCCGGAGCCAGCCTCCCCGATCGAGGGTCGCCAGGGCGGCCCGCCCGTCCAGCCGACCACCGATCATCAGTCCACCCACGATCGCCCCGGCCGCCACGCCTCGCCAGGCGCCGACCGCCAGCGGCCCGAAGGCGCGCAGGGCGAAGGCAGTCGCCATGTACGAGGAGCCGAAGAGCAGAGCCGCTCCGGCCGCCGTCAGCGCCCCGGTCCGGGTCTCACTCACGCCCGATCAGCCCTCGATCCGCCGGTAGCGGCGGGCGATGAGCGACCAGGCCGGCAGGCGGGCGAGCGTTCGGCTCAGGGGTGCCGCCGGGAGGCCGTCGCGGCCCTCGACGGCGAGCAGCGAGTCGGTCGAGGTGGCGTCGGCCGGCCGGGCGTCGACCGTGGCCAGGTCGATCACCACCCGACCGGGCTCCTCGGGGCCGAGGCTCGCCAGCCCGTCGGCCGGCGGCACGTCCTCGTAGGCCAGCCGTATCTCGGCTTCGGCCCGCCAGCGCGGCTGGCGCAGGAGGATCGCCCGCCACCCGGCTGCGACGGCCGGCCTGACTCGCCCGTCGCCCGGCGACGGGTCGTCGGAGACGGCCTCGCCCCGCGACCACAGCGCGGCCTGGTGGATGAGCGCGTACTCGTCGAGATCGGCGTAGGCGCCCAGCGCCGCGGCCGGCGAGGCGTCGCCGAAGATGGCCCGGATGCTCGGCGCGAACACGTCGGCCAGGTCGAGGTCGATGGCTCGCACGGTCCGGTGGAAGTAGACCTGCTGATAGAGGAACAGCCGGGCGGTGAGGAACATCTCGAGCGCCCCCAGGCCGGGCTCGTAGAGCGTGAGCCCGCGCTCCCCGATGAACGTGTAGCGCATGAGGCGCTCGACATCGACCGGACCGGTCGACACGCCGGTGAAGTAGGCGTCGCGCCGGACGTAGTCGAGGTTGTCGACCGTGAAGACCCCCGAGAGGAGTGGCTGGAGCCAGCGCACCCACGAGGGCATGGACGCGTCGGCCAAGGCGGGCTTCGAGACGAGGAATGCCACCCAGCGGGGGTCGATCGCCTCACCCGGCGCGAAGCCGTCGCGTTCCGCGACGCTGCCCGGCGCACGGCGCAGCCCGGCGATCGTCGTCCCCAGCTCCCGTTCGATGATGAGCTGGCTCAGGTCCTCATGGGTCAGGCGCTTGCCGTCCGGCCGGCGGGCGTCGGGCGGGGCGGGGAACCCGCTCAGGACGTGGTCGTCGAAGAAATGGGCCAGGGGACCGTGGCCGACGTCGTGGAGCAGGCCGGCGATCCGAAGAGTCTCGACGACGAGCCCTTCCGTGGGCAGCTCCCCGGCCGCCGCTCCGCCGCCCGCGCGTTCCTCGAGGAGCCGGGCCCGGAGCGAGGGATAGAGGTGGCGCGCCCAGCGGCCGGCCTCGTGCATGACGCCCAGGCCGTGGGTGAATCGCGAGTGCTCGGCGGTCGGGAAGACCCACCGGGCACTCTGGAGCTGCGAGATCCGGCGCATGCGCTGGAGCCAGGCCGAGTCGAGGAGATCCTCCTCGGCGACGGTCTCGGCCAGGAGGCCCGCGTTCGCCGACTCGGCCGGGGAGATCCGCTTCGTCAGCTCGATGTAGCCGTGGATCGGATCGCTGATGAGGTTGACGGCGGAGAAGGGATGCCGGCTCACCGACGAAGCGTACCCGCCCGTGCGGCGAGCCGGTGTCCGGCCGTCCCGATCCGCGTCGTTCTCAGGGCACGGTCACGTGCGCGGGGCTGCTCCAGCTCGATATGTTGCCGGCTCTGTCCCGGGCGCGCACGACCATGTAGTAGGTGTGGCCACGAGCCCGCGACGCCAGCGTGATCGAGACCGCCGTCCGATGTGTCCGGATGATGGTCCAGGCGCCACCGTCGACCCGGTACGCAAGGTCGAAGTCGCGCAGCCCGGACGTTCGGGTCTGGAGCAACGTATCGGTTCCGGTGTAGTGGAACCACACGCTCGTGCCTGTTCGCCCGGCCGCGGTCAGCCTGGCCGACGGCCCCGTATGGTCGGGCAACTCGGCGAACACGATCGACGCGTACGTCGCCCCGTCCGGCCAGCGATAGCCCAGGCCGACGCCGAGGTAGTTGTAGTGCGAGCTCATCATGAGCGACCAGTGCGCGGGGCTGTGCCGCCACATCGTGTAGAGCGACGACGCGACGTCGTGGCCCCAGGTAAATGATGACCAGCCGATATCCTCGCCCCAGCCGTACCAGCGCACGCCGGCGCTGTTCAGCTGGGAGGCCAGGTTCCCGGGTGCGCTGTGGCTCAGCAGGCCGAGGGACGCGAGCGTTCCGGCGCGGGTGGTGGCGATCGCCCGCAGGTTCACGTCGACCCGGAGCGGCCGAAGGCCGCGGCTCGATCGATCCCGGTTGAGCCAGGTGCGGATGTAGGTCTCGACGGTGCTCGAACTCGGGGAGTTCGGCGGGTTCGTATTCGCGGTTGGCGACGGGCTTCCGGAGGCCAGGGCGGTTCCGGGGGCCATGCCGATCATCGCCGTGACGATGCCTGCCAGGAAGATGGCGAGCACGCGTCGCGGGATCCGGGGGAACGCGCGGCGCATCGGTCGATGCATCCTCTCTGCTGCCGCAGGGGACACCGCGCTGGGGACGCGACGCCGGGCCTGCGCGGAGTCGGTCGGCGGGATGCGACACGCTGAGAGCGCCGCGTGTGGGCTCGTCACCGGACCGTGGTGAGCGAGACCTGTGGTACCGAACCACCTCCGACGACGCGACCCGTGAGCCTGGACCGCGACGTCGCCAAAGGGTAACCCACCCGGACGACTACGGTCCACCCCTCAATCCACCGGACGGCCCCGGACTCCACCGGTCCGTCCCGGACGGCACCGGTCCGCTCCGGACCACACATGACCGCTCCGCAGCGCCCCGAACCGCCCCGGACGGTCCCGCTCCTCTCAGGCCCGGTAGATGCTCGCTGCCGCCTCGAGCGATCCGGCGACCGAGCGCCGGAGCGGCTCCGGTGCCAGAACCTCCACATCGGCCCCCCAGGAGAGGATCCAGAGACGGATCTCGATCGTGCCGGCCACCGTGGCCCGCCACACGAGCGTGCCGTCCGGCTGCACCTCGCGGGTCTCGGTGGGATGCCAATGCGTCTCGGCGACCCGCGCCGCGACCGCCGTTCCGAAGCGCAGGACGACCTCGGTGGCCTCCTGGTCCGCGATGATGTCCCAGGCGTGGGCGAGGGTCGCCTCGATCGCGCCCCGCGTCGGGGCCTCGAACCGATCGGCTGTCATCGCCAGCTCCCGGATGCGCTCGATCTTGAACGTGCGCAGCCCATCGCGCGTCTCGTCCCAGCCGATGAGATAGAGCGCATGGGTCGACGACGACGGCTCGATCAGGTACGGCCGGACCCTCGCGGTCCTCGTCCCGCTCCCCGGGGCATAGGCACCGGTGTCGTACGTGAGCTCGACGACCCGGCGCTCTGCCCAGGCGCGGGTGATGAGCTGGACGCGGCGTCGGAACGCTTCGTCGGGCGGCCGTCCAGCCATGACGTCGAGCGTGCTCGCGACGTGCTCGGCGATCGCCTCGGGCATCCCCGACCCGAGCTTCTGGAAGGCGCCCATGAGGTCCGGGTCGTGGGCGGTCGCGTA
Source organism: Candidatus Limnocylindrales bacterium (assembly GCA_036382135.1). Classification (GTDB taxonomy): domain Bacteria; phylum Chloroflexota; class Limnocylindria; order Limnocylindrales; family CSP1-4; genus C-114. The sequence goes on from DASVIK010000432.1 coordinate 11,096, forward strand.
GCGGGCCATGAGTCGCGCCGAGAGGAAGACCGCCAGCCCTTCGGCGAGCGTGAGCTTGAGCGGCGGCAGGAGGCCGCTGGCCTCGAGCCCCCAGCGGCCGTTCTCCGACCAGACCGGGACCTCGATCTCCTGCTCGATGGCCCGCAGGTCCCGGTAGACCGTGCGCCGGGACATCGCGACCGCCCGGGCGATCTCCTCGGGCCGGGCGCCGGCGTCGCCGCGCTCCTGGAGGTAGCGGACGATGCGCAGCAGCCGGGCGACCCTGTCGCGCTTCCCGGCGAACCGGTCCCGGTCCCGCTCCCGCTCCACCGATCGATCTTCCTCGCTCATCAGGGCGGCGAGATCGAGACGGGCTGGTCGCGATCGACGGCGATCATCGTGACCCGGATCGTGGCCTGCAGGCCGGCCGAGCCCATCTCGACCGCGTCGCCGTTGACGACCATCGCGACCTGCCCCACCTCTCGATCCCCGAATACCCAGAAGTCGAGCTCGCCCCGCCAGCGATGGAGGTCGGCCGAGCCGGTGAACCAGTCCATCTCGGGGATCGCCGCCAGCGCCGTCGGACCGTCGACGGCGATCCGGCAGTGGCGGGCCTTGGCGCCCTCGATGAACTCGACACCGCGGTCCTCGGCGGTCGTCCGTTGTACCCCCACGAGGGCGACCCTGGTGACCTGCAGGTCGAGCGTCTGGTCGTCGACCGTCACCGGATCGACCGGGACCCAGCCGGCGCTCGGGCCCTGGCGCCAGGCACCGGTGGGGGTCCGCAGGACCCCGTGCCGGCCGAGCGCCAGATCGGCCGCGACGTCCGCGGACCAGCGCACGCTCGTGCCGGACCGGACCCCGGCGATGTTCGCCCAGCCGACCGGGTGCGAGTCCACGTCGGCGGTGAGGCTGAGCTCCACATGGGCGGTCCGCGGGGTGAGGATCGCGTCATCGCAGGCCGGGACGACGAGCGCCGGGTCGGCCGGCCCGAACCGCGAGAACAGCACGGGCCGGTCCCGCAGGCCGATCTCGTTGGCGATGGCGGCGCTGCCGAACAGGACGCCCGACCCCAGCGTCATCGCCGCGCCCAGGGCCGTGCCGATCGCCAGCCGCCGCCGGCGCGACTCAAGCGGACCGACGAGGTGCCGGGCGGCACCCAGGCCGCTGAACAGGCTCGTGGTGGCGAGGGCGAGGAGCCACGGATAGGCGGCCTGCCACGACGGCAGGATCGTCTGTGCGCCGGCCGACGTCAGCTGGAAGACGACGCCGCCGATGGATGGGACGAGCACGAGGGTGGCGAGCAGGCCCAGCCAGGCCGTCGCGACGAACACGCCGTCGTTGCGGGCCGCCGGCGGCCAGGCGAAGCCGATGGCGGCGATCCCGATCGGAACGAGGGCCGCGACGCCCACCAGCAGGTCGATCGGCCCGCCCGGCCGGTAGCCGAGTAACACGAGACCCGCGGTCACCGTCCAGAGGACCGTGAAGCACGCAGCGATCAGGCGCAACTTGAAGGCTCGGACGCGCATCGCATCGAGTCTACCCGGGGTGGGGTACTTCATCGGGACGACGAGGGCGCCGCAAGTACCGGGTCACCCGGGACCCTAGAGCCATCGTACGGGGGGATCGGGGGACCGAAAGTTCCCCTACCGGAGCGCCGACGCCGACCCCGCACCCGGACAGACCGCACAACGCGGGCAGAACGCCCGCCGACGAGCAGACAGGACAGGCAGTGAGTCATGGCAGGCCAGACGCGTAGCCGAAGCACACGAGGACAGGGACGATCGTCCCGCGACGGTCACCGGCCGACGGTCCTCGCTTCCGCCGCTGCGGCCACGGGCTCGAGCGGCGCCTCTGCTCAGGCGAGCGGCCCGGGACGCCCGGACGCGCCGCTGCCCGACCTGCCCACCCGGTCCACTTATCGCCTCCTCGTCATGCGCGGGATGGCCCCGGACGAGGCGGCCAACCTGACCGCGTTCATGTCCGGCATCCACGTCGGCGATCAGCACTGGAACCTCAAGGAGATCAACCGGCTGCTCTTCCTGCGGGACATGCAGCGGACCGGTCGGTTCGACGAAACGGACGGCAACGTCCAGCTCGCCTGATCGGACCCCACAACCGAATATCCCCGGTCGTCGCGCCGTTCTCCCTCCTCCCGTCGTGACGACCAGCTCTCGACCGAAGCGGCGCCTAGCCTCCTCTAGCGCCAAGGTTGCACCGGCGAGCCTCCTCCCGCCGGCGCTCTTGGACCTGGTGGCCAAGGTGCCGTTTCGGCGTCTAAAACCGCGTGGGCAAGCGACCGCTGCCGACGGCACTTGAAACTGCCTGTCGAGTCGGTCATAACTCGGGCATGCGGATGATGGCTGCGACCCTCCTGATCACCCTATCCCTGCTGAGTGGCGCGGCCGTCGCGGCTTGCTCGGGACCCGCGGGTCCGCAGTTCAGGGCGGTCCTGCAGGTCTCCGATGAGGTCCCTCCGCTACCTGTGGTCCTGAGCGATGAGACCGGCTTGGTGACCCGGATAGAGTCGGCGCCGATGGATCCGAGCGCCCAATACACGGGGACCGCGGCTCGGGCGGATCCGACCCATCCGAATGCCTTCATCGTCAGCTGGCTCGGGGGCGCCTGTGACAACGACGCCGCGCTCACGTTCAAGCGGCTCGAGGGAGGCTATGTGCTGAATGTGGCGGTGCACGGCAAGTTCAGTTTCCCTGGCGGCTGCACGGCGAACGGCATCTTCCGGGACGTCCGGATCGTTACATCGAGTCCGATCCCCGTCGACTCGATCGTCGCCGCCGGATCGACCTGAGCCGAACCGGCGACATTCCCGAACGCATCTCGCGGTCGTCCTTGGATCCCACGGACCCACGACGCTCCGAACGACTCGCCACGAGCGGCG
>DASVIK010000433.1:0-6250 GCA_036382135.1 Candidatus Limnocylindrales bacterium
GATGGACGGTCACGAGTCCGGCGCCGGCGCCTGCCGCAAGGGCGACGGCGCCAGGGCCCAGCCGCGCGCCGGCGGTCAGGACGACCGTTCCGGCCCGCAGGTCGTCCCCGCGGCGCCGCACGGAGCCGCCGCCGGCGACGACCGCATGCACTCCGCAGGCCGCCGGCAGCGGTCCCGTGGCGTCGCGACCGCGTGGCCCGGCGGGGGCACCCGAACGATCGAGCGGCGTCGTCTGCTCGACCGGGACGACGGCATCCGCGCCGGGTGGCAGTGGAGCCCCGGTCGCGATGCGGAACGCGCTACGGGGCTCCACGGAGCCCTGGGCGACCTCGCCGGCCCGTACCTCGCCCGTCACGCGGAGGACGACCGGCCGTTCCTCGGTCGCGGCCGCCGTATCGGCGGCCCGGATCGCGTAGCCGTCCATCGCGCTGTTGTCCCAGGGCGGCAGGTCGGTCGTCGCGACGACCGGGGCGGCCAGCCAGCGGCCGAGGGCCGCCTCCGGCGTCACGTCCTCGGGCGGGAGCGGGTCGGGCGTCGCAGACAGGACAGCCGCGAGTGCCTCCTCGACGGAGAGCAGGCGGGCACTGGCGTCCACGAGGCTCACGCGGCGGGACCGCCCTCGGCCGCGACCCGTGCCTGGATCGCGGTCACGACGGCACGCCGGGTGAGGATCCCGAGGAGCGCCGGACCGGCCATCACCGGGACGCCGTCCAGGCCCGTGCGCCGGAGCATCTCCATGCCGGCCCACAGCGCGTCCTCGGCGGCCAGTCGGGGCAGGGTCGGCGGGGCGACCATGACATCGGCGGCGCGGAGCTGCGACCAGCGGCGCCGGGCGATCCGCCGGAGCTGCCCGATCCCGACGAGACCCAGCAGCGAGCCGCCCTCCACGACGGGGACCGTCGTGCGCTCCCCGTCGGCGAGGAGCTGCTCCGCGAACGTGTCGACGGTGAGGTGTGGGCCAATACCCGGCACATCCCGTTCCATCGCCTCGGCCACGCTCACGCCCGCCAGCAGGGTCTCGATCCGGGCGCGCCTGTCGACGATGCGCGAGCCCTGCATGAGGAGCCAGCCGCCCAGGACCAGGACGATGCCCGTCACGGCGTCGCCGAAGAGGCTGAACAGGAGGCCCAGGCCGAGCCCGAAGCCACCCACCCAGCGTCCGACCCGGCCGGTGATCCGGCCGCCGCGCGCCGCGTCGCCGGTCACCCGCCAGACGAACCCGTGGAGGATCCGGCCGCCGTCGAGCGGCAGGGCCGGCAGGAGGTTGAGCAGGCCGAGGAGCACGTTCGCGCCACCGACCATCGCCGGCACGAACGCGAGATCGAGGTTCACGGCCTGCGTCGGGAAGGCCAGGGCGATGAGCAGCACGCCGAGCACGACACTCACGATCGGCCCCGCGCCGGCCACGGCGAGCTCGTCGTCGGCCGTCCGCGGCTCGTCGTCCACCCGGCTCATGCCGCCCATGGCACCGAGGGTGATCGGTCCGATCGCCAGGCCGCGCCGCCGGGCCACGATGCTGTGCGCCAGCTCGTGGATCGCCAGCGACACCAGGACGAGGACCGCCACCGCGCCACCGACGACGAAGCGGAGGACCTCGCCGCCCTGGACGAGCGGGCCGTACGGGGCGAGCCCGGCGAACACCGTGATGAGGGCGAGCCCCGGGATCCAGCTCAGGTGGACCCGGATCTCGATGCCGGCGACGCGCGCGACCCCCAGCGCCCGGTCGTTCATCGCTGCGCCTCGGCTGTCCGGATCTGCGGGGCGGGGCCGGCCTGCGCGACGCCTGAGCCCTGGCGCCGCCCGATGACCGCCACAAGCCTCGCGAGGCCGAGGAGGATGGCGGCCAGGACGATCGAGGTCTCTGACCAGAACTGGTCGGGGAACAGCTGGACGAGCCGCTCCGTGCGCGGATCGAACAGGTACGTCCCTCCGGCGAAGAAGACCTCGTGGAACGCCTCGAACAGCGCATCGAAGGCGACGAGCGAGACGACGCCGAGCGCGATCACTCCGACCGCCAGCCCGATGGCCCCCGTCCGGGTCGCCCGCCAGAACCAGGCCGCGCCACGCGAGCGCCAGCCGGCGACGAGGAGCACGAGCCCGGAGAGGAGCACGGCCGCGAAGAACCCGGCGAAGACGCCCCGGACATCGCGCATGTGGGCCTGCTCGCGCGGATCCAGCACCGGTTCGCCGCGCACGGCGACCGCGAAGTCGCCGCCGAAATAGAGGTTGCCCAGGATCGCGTCGGTGGCCGTCCGCACCTCGTCCTGCGTGTACCCCGTGAAGGCCGTCGACCCGGCCCGACCTTGTTCGAATGCGACGAACGGCGGGTTGAAGAGCGCCGCGACGCCGACGCCGAGGAGGAGCAGCACGGTGGCCAGGGCCACCCCTGCGGCGGACACCGCGCGGGCGGCGGAGCGGTTCACTCCGCCATCGTAGCCCGACTCGCCGCCCGGCCCGTTTGTCAGGTCGCGGTTCCGCGTGCCGTGGAGGGCGACCGGCGGCCGGCGCGGCGCGCGATCAAGGCGCCCAGCCAGCCGAGGATGAGGCCCGGCAGCCCGGCGCCCGGCCCCAGCGCGAAGCCGATCCCCTGGTCGTGCCACAGCGCCGTGTCGGGCAACGGGATGACGATGTTCCGCCCGAGGAGTGCAAGCAGGAGGATCGTCGAGCCAAGCAGGAGGCCGACGAAGCCGGCCATCCCGCCCGCGGCGAGGCGGCCGACCACGCCCGTGACGAGCAGCACGGCGCCGACCGCGAGGACCGCCGCGAGCGGGGGGTCGCTTGGGGCGACGAGGGACGCCACGCCGGAGCCGAGCCCGCCGAGGACGAGGCCGAGCACGAAGCGAAGGAAGACCGCGCCGACGTCGCCGGGCGCGACCGCGTCGGGTTCGGGCGGCGACTCGAGCGTCCGCGCCTGGTCCCACCAGCCGGTCATCGTCAGCTCGCTCGGCGCCTCGACCTTGAGCTCGCGGGCCGCGCGGCGCACCCGCTCCTCGAACGTCTCGAGATCGACGACGAGGATCGACTGGAGCCCATCGAACCCACCGTGAGAGAGGAGCAGGTGCTCCGCCGGGCCGAAGGCCGCCAGGTTGAGCATCAGGGCCTCGTCCCGCCAAGTGAGCACGTCGAGGAGGTCCGCGGCGATGTGATCGGCGAGGTACTGCCGTCGGGTCGGGGTCTCGGAGACCTCGAGGAGGATGCCGGTCGTGAAGACGCCCTGCTTCTCGAGGCGATCCAGGTAGACGGGCTCGATGCGGGTCAGGCCGGTGATCGGCGGCACGTGGTCGAGATCCTCCTTGTCGGGCGGCGCCCCGATGGACGACCCGAATGATGCCATGCCCGGAGTGCGGCCGGCCCGCCCCGGCGCCTCAGGTGCGCTTGCGGGCCTTCCAGGCGTCCTCGACCGGCCATTGCCGTGCCCACTCCGGCGACATCCACTCGTAGCTGGTCGTCGCGCCCTCGGGGGCGTAGATCTCGATGAGATCCTCGACGTCGAAGCCGCTCGCGCGGAGGAGCCGGAGCTGATCGCCGTGGCTCGGGTGGAACTCGACCGAGCGATCGCCGTCCGGCCACTCCAGCCGCCCCAGATCCCTCTGCGGTCGAAGCAGCCGGTCCGTGGCCGGGCCGTCCGATTCCAGGTCCGGCATCGCCAGGACGGCGAGCACGCTGTTCGTCAGCGTGATGAGCCGACCGCCCGGGCGCAGGAGGCGCGCCGCCTCGGGGATCCAGCGCTCGGGATCGGCCCACAGCACCGCCCCGTACTCGGAGATCGCGAGATCGAAACTGGCGTCCGGAAGAGGCACGGTCTCGGCGTTGCCGTGGATGAGCGGGAAGTCGATCCCGAACTCTCCCTGGAGCAGTCGGGCCGTGGCCAGCTGACGGGATGAGTTGTCGATCCCGACCGGCCGCGCGCCGAGGCGGGCCAGCCAGGCCGAGACGTAGCCCGTGCCGCACCCGAGCTCGATCGTGTCGAGGCCCGCCAGGTCGTCCGGGAGCAGGTGCAGCTCGGTCTCGGGGATGCCGAAGATGCCCCAGGACGGCTCCTCGGACCAGTTGCGCCGCCCCTTCTCCACCCACTCCGGGGACCATTCGTCCCAGGCTTCGCGATTGCGCCGCACGTGCTCCGGGAGGTCGGCTGGGGGCGTGTCGTCCATGGCGGCAACCTCCGTGAGAGCGCTCCTCCCGCGGGGGTGCGGGGCGGCCCTCCATCGCTGTGTCGGGCGGTGGCCCGAGTGTACCGCCCCCCGGACCGGACCCCCGGACCCGCCGGATGGACCGATCGGCGGGCTCTCCGCAACTTCCGTGGTGCGCGGGACCACCGCGTCCACGTTCAGATGCCCGAGTCGTACCCCTAGCAGGCCGGACCATCGACCTATCGGTCCTCCGGTACATCCTTCGTACTCTGGCGACCTCTTATGTGAGGTCCTATCGCCATGAGGCTGCCAAGGAGGATCAGGCCGGTCCTCCTTCTGCTCGTGTTCAGCGGGTTCCTGCTCATCGTGGGCACGACCGCGAGCGGGCAGGCGTTCTTCGTCGGCGAGGACACGCAGCGGGCCCTCCTGGAATCCGCCGCCGGGTCGGACACGGCGACGGTCCGCAGCTTCGTCGGCCTCAACGTCACGCCGGCCGACCTCGTGCCCGGTGGCCCGGTGGCCGATCGACGCACGAACCTGCGCAAGGGCCTGGCCCTGATGGTCGAGCGGGGCGGCATCCTTCACGCGGCCCTCATCGCGCCCGACGGCACGGTCCTCGTCAGCGACGACGGCGCCGGCGAGGGCAGCGTCGCGCCGACGACCGCGGACCTGACCACCTCGCTGACTGACCAGGTGGTCGTCCCCGCGCTCATGGCGTCCGATGCGGCCGGCGCCCTCTCGCACCTCGACTCGACCTCGATCCTGCGCGAATACGTCCCGATCATGGCCGGCGGCCGGGTTTTCGCCGTGGCGGCGATCTGGCGCGACGCCAGTCCGATCCTGGCCCTGCTCGACCAGGCCCGGGCGCACGTCGTGGCGAGCACGATCATCGCCGGACTGATCAGCGTCATCGTGCTGTTCTTCGTGTTCCGGGCCGCCCAGCAGCGCCTCAGCCGGCAGGCCCGCCAGCTCCTCGAGGCAGCCCGGCGCGATCCCCTCACCGACACCCTGAACCACGGCGCGCTCGTGGAGTCCCTCGTGGCACGGATGGACGCCACGCGCCAGGGGGGCGAGGCCACCGCGGTCGGCCTCGTCGACCTCGACAATTTCGGCCTGCTCAACGACACGTACGGGCACGGTGCAGGCGACCGGGCCCTCATCGAGGTCGCCAACATCCTCCGGCAGGAGCTCCCGCCCGGCTGCGTCTGGGGCCGCTACGGACCCGACGAGTTCCTCGTCGTCTCCGCGCCCGGCGGTGCGGCGGACCTCGAGCCGGCGATGGAACGCCTCCGCACGAGCCTGGCCGACCTCAGTCTCCAGTTCGAATCCTCGGAGCGGCTGCCGGTCAGCGTGAGCGTCGGGATCTGCTTCTTCCCGGTGAACGGCGAGTCGGTCACAACCCTCCTGTCCGCGGTCGCCGTGACCCTCGAGGACGCCCGGACGAGCGGCGGGGACTCGATCCGGGTCGCCCAGGCGACGGCCCATGCGCCGGCCCACGCGAAGACGTTCGACATCCTCCAGGGGCTCGTCATCGCCGTCGACACCAAGGACCGGTACACCCGGCGTCACTCGGAGGACGTCGCCCGCTACGCGGACTTCCTCGCGGAGCGAATCGACATCGACCCGGACGTCAAGCGCGCGCTGCACACCGCGGGCCTCCTCCACGACGTCGGCAAGATCGGCATCCCGGACACGATCCTGCGCAAGCCGGGACCGCTCAACGACGAGGAATTCGAGATCGTCAAGCAGCACGTCACGCTCGGCGACATGATCGTCCGCGACCTGCCCGGGATCGAGATCATCCGCGCCGGCGTCCGCCACCATCACGAGCGCTGGGACGGCAGCGGTTACGTCGACCGGCTGACCGGCGAGGACATCCCGCTCGTCGCCCGGATCCTCGCGGTCGGCGACGCCTTCTCCGCCATGACGACGACTCGTCCCTATCGCAAGGCGATGCCGATCGAGGATGCCCTCCGCCGCCTGGAGGACGCGTCCGGCACCCAGCTCGATGCGCGCCTGGTCGCGGCGTTCGTCTCGGCGATGCGCACGGCCGACGACGCTCCCCTGCCCGGGGCGCCCCGCCGCGACCGAGGGGTCCCCGCCGTCCTCCGTCCCCGCAC
>DASVIK010000434.1:0-12938 GCA_036382135.1 Candidatus Limnocylindrales bacterium
CGTCGGCGACGCGGCCGAGGTGTGGGCCGGCGTCCTGTGCCCGGCGACGGCACTGGATCACCTCGATCCGGGCACGCTTCTCGTCCTCGACGAACCGGGCGACATCGCGGACGCGGCGGAATTCCTGTGGCGCCAGGCCGACGAGCGGCGCGAGGATCTCGAGGGCGCGGGGGACCTGCCCAAAGACTGGCCGCCCACGTACCTCCCGCCGCGCGCCTGGAAGACCCGGCTCTTGCGCTCGAGGACGCTCGAGCTGACCTGGGAGTCGGAGGCCTCGGGTGACGCCGCGATCGCCGGGGGCGGGTTGAGCAGTGGCGACCTGTTCGGCTGGCGAGAGCCCGTCCTGCCGCTCCAGCGCACGGCCCAGCTCGACGTGGCCGTCGCCCGCTGGGCGGCCGACGGCCAGCGGATCGTCCTGGCCTCGGACCAGGCGCCCCGCCTGGCCGAGATCCTTGCCGAGCACGGCCGCCCCGTGGCGGTCGTCCATCGCATCGCGGAGCCACCTCCCGTCGGAGCCGTGACGCTCATCGAGCGGAGCCTCAACGGCGGTTTCGCCGGTGGGCCGGACGGTCTCACGTTCGTCACCGATCGCGAGCTCTTCGGGAGCGTCCGGGTCCGGCGGCCCAAGGCGATGCGCCGGGTCGTGGCGAGGGACATCCTCAACCGCCTGACGCTCGGCGATCTCGTGGTCCACATCGACCACGGCCTCGCCCGCTACGAGCGGATGCTGCGCCGCGGCGACAGCGGCGAGGAGCGCGACTACCTCGAGCTGAGCTTCGCGGTCGGCGACAAGATCTTCGTGCCGGTGGAACAGATCGAGCGGGTGACGCGCTACAGCGGTGGGGAGCGCCCCCAGCTCTCCAGGCTCGGCGGCGGCGAGTGGCTGCGCACGAAGCAGCGGGTCAAGCGCGCGGTCACGGATCTCGCCCAGGAGCTCCTCGCCCTGTACGCGGCGCGGGCCGAGGCGCGCGGCCACGCGTTCGGGCCGGACACGCCGTGGCAGACCGAGATGGAGGCCAGCTTCCCGTACGAGGAGACGCCCGACCAGCTGCGCGCTTCGGCCGAGATGAAGCTCGACATGGAGGCCGGCCGGCCGATGGACCGGCTCGTCGTCGGCGACGTGGGCTACGGCAAGACCGAGGTCGCCCTGCGCGGCGTGTTCAAGGCCATCCAGGACGGCAAGCAGGTGGCCGTCCTCGTGCCCACGACGGTCCTCGCCGCGCAGCACCATGCGACGTTCAGCCAGCGCTTCGGGGCGTTCCCTCTCGCGGTCCGCCTCCTGTCGCGTTTCGTGGCGCCCGCCGAGCAGGAGCGGACGATCGCCGGCCTGGCCGATGGCTCCGTGGACCTCGTCATCGGGACCCACCGACTGCTGTCCAAGGACGTCCGGTTCCGCGACCTCGGCCTCGTTGTCGTCGACGAAGAGCAGCGCTTCGGGGTGGCCGCGAAGGAGCGCCTGAAGCAGCTTCGGAGCGCGGTCGACGTGCTCACGCTCTCGGCCACGCCGATCCCGCGGACGCTCAACCTTGCCCTGGCCGGGATCCGCGACCTCAGCGTCATCGAGACGCCGCCCGAGGATCGCCTGCCGATCCAGACGCGGGTCGCCGAGGCCTCGGCCGGCCTGGTCCGTGACGCGATCCTGCGCGAGCTCGACCGGGGCGGCCAGGTGTTCTACGTCCACAACCGGGTCGAGACGATCGAGGCCCAGGCGGAACAGCTGCGCTCGATGCTGCCCGGGGTCAGGATCGTGGTCGGGCACGGCCAGATGCCCGAGGGCGTGCTCGAGCGGGTCATGCTCACGTTCGCGGCCGGCGAGGCCGACGTCCTCGTGTGCACGACGATCATCGAATCCGGGCTCGACATCCCGAACGCGAACACGATCGTCATCGACCGGGCCGACACGCTCGGACTCGCCCAGCTCTACCAGCTCCGCGGCCGCGTCGGCCGGTCGTCGCGACGCGCGTACGCCTACCTCCTCTACCGGCGTCGGGAGCGCCTGTCGGACGAGGCGCGCAAGCGCCTGCAGGCGATCTTCAACGCCTCGGAGCTCGGCGCCGGCTTCCAGATCGCGCTGTCGGACCTCGAGATCCGGGGCGCCGGCAACATCCTCGGTGGCGAGCAGTCCGGGCACATGGCGGCCGTCGGCTTCGACCTCTATTCGCGCCTGCTCGCCGAGTCGGTGGAGGAGCAGAAGGCGGTCTTCGAGGGTCGCGAGCCCGTGGTCGAGCGTCCGGGAGCGGTGATCGACCTGCCGGTCGAGGCGCACCTGCCCGACGATTTCGTCCCGGACGAGGCCCAGAAGCTCGAGCTCTACCGGCGGCTCGCCCGGGCGCGCACGCCGGGCGACATCGCCGCCTTCCGGCAGGAGGTCACCGACCGGTTCGGGCCGCTGCCGGGCCCCGTGCTCCGACTCGTCGAGGTGGCCGAGCTGCGCCTCACGGCCGAGTCGGCGGGGGTCACCTCGATCGCCCGCGAAGAGGGCCAGCTCGTCGTTCGCTTCGGGGCCGGCCTGTCCCGGGCGACGGCGATGCGCCTCCTGTCGTCCGGGGCGCTCCCCGGCGTCCGCCCGGGTGACCTCACGTTCGCGTCGAACCAGGTCCGGATCCGCCTGCCGCGCGACGCCTCCCGGAGCTGGCAGCTGACCCAGGCGGTCGTCGCCCGGCTGGTCGCCGCCGAGCCGGTCGCCGTTCGATAGGCGGCGGAACGCCGCCGGGTCGACCGGTGTACACCCATCGAACCCCCGCATGAGGCTGATCCCTTGCCCCGACGCACGACGGCCCTGATCGCGATCGCCATCCTCCTGGCGGGTTGCGCGACGCCGCCGGCGACGCCCGGCCCGACGCTCTCGAGCGCGTCTGCCGCGACGGCATCACCCTTGGCGGCGGTCGCCACCGGGTCCCCGGTGGGCGGGGGATGCGGGACGACCCAGTTCTTCTCCGGGCAGGGACCCGACAGCTCGCTGGGCCTGGCCGGCAACCCGTGGGCGCGCGCCCAGCCCGACGCGGCCGGCTTCGTCGCGTACACCTGGACCGAGCCGCCGGCCCTCATCGTCGCAAGCGGCCCGCAGGACCCGGGGACCAAGGTCCTCTGGGTCAACACGGTCGCGCCTCGAGGTCATCTCGCGATCACGGCCCACCCCAGGGATGCGGCGACCCCGGCCATCGTCTTCGACTTCCCGCCCGCGTCGGCCCCGGACGGCAACTACCCGTCGATGATCCATCTGCCGACCCCCGGGTGCTGGCGTCTCGAGCTCACCCTGGGCGCCTCGCACGCCACGATCGACCTCCTCGTCGCCCCCGCAGCGTCGTCACCGGCGTCGCCCGTGCCCTCGCCGTCGGTCTAGCCTGCGCGCACGACCGTGGCCCGGCGGGGTACCGCGACCGAGCGCGGTAGCGCAAGATAGCCCGCGACAGGGGCATGGTCGGGACCGGTGATGCGGAGTCGCGAGGAGACGAACGCGGTGGACATCGAACTTGCTCCGCAGCGCATCTTCGCGTTGAAGGATCAGTTGTCGCCCGAGGAGGTCCGGGTGAAGGCCATGGACCGCCGTGTGACCGCGATCTCGAGCGGCATCGGCGGATTGCTCCAGCGCCCGAAGCCGGACGACATCACGCTCCTCGCGAGCCAGCGCCGGGTCGAGCCGTTCTGGCATGTCGCGGGCCGCGCCCGCTACGTCTACGAGCGGACGCGCGAGTACACGGTCCCGCCGAGCAGCCCCGAAGTGAAGAGCGTCGACCTCGGCGGCGCGAGCTACGACATCGCGGACGGCAAGGGCGGCCGCGGGTTCAGGTTCGAGGTCCGTGAGCACTGCCGCGAGGACCTCGTCGACGAGCTGTTCGTCGATGCCCTCACGGGTCAGCCGTCGGCGGACGCGGCGTCGATCCGGGGCGGGCCCGCAGAAGAGGTCCAGGATCCGGCCGGCCTTGCGACGGACGGGACGATCGTCCTCGCACCGGAGCATCGCGCCTCGTTCGTCGTCCGGCAGCTTCTCGGCCGGATGCTCAAGCCCGTCCATGCCGACGTCGTGCTCGAGGAGGTCCTCACGCTCGATGCCAGCGACCTCTACTACCGGCCGATCTGGGCCTACGAGTTCCACTGGGCCCCCAAGGACAAGTCGGGCGTGATCGAGATCGACGCCCTGACCGGCCAGGTGCGGCAGGCCGCTTCGCTGACGTCGCACATGACCAAGCTCATCAGCCGCGAAGCGTTGTTCGACATCGGAGCCGACACCATCGGGCTCCTGGTGCCCGGGGGCAGCATCGCCGTGAAGGTCGCCCGAGCGGCCATCGACCGCTCCTACTGACCGCGAGGCGTTGCGGCCGCGAGACCTCGGGCCGCGCGGCGGGCTCTGTCTCAGGGGAAGGCGACCGCCAGATATCCCACGGTCCGGTCCGCCGGCCCACCGGCGTCCGCGGAGGTCGCGTCGGCCAGGCGAACGCCCCGACCGGCGCCCATCGTGCGGAGCGCCGCGAGGCCGACCACCGCCGGCTCGATCCCGCACATGCCACAGACGAGCCGCGGGGTCCCACCATCGACGACCGCCTGCTCCGACCGGGCGAGGCCGAAGGCGTCGACGTCGAGGATCGACGGCAGCAGGGCAGCCGTGGCCCATCCGCAGCCTGCCTCGGCCGGATAGTGGGCCATGTCCGAGCTGATCGCGAGGAGGAGCCGATCCCCGGTCGCCCGGCGCTCGGCCAGCAGCCCGCCGAGGGCCGCACCGGCCGCCACCGCTCCGGCGCCTCTCCCCGTGGCGATCGCGAGGGGCACGATCCGGGTGCCCGGGAGGAGCGCCTGGACGAACGGCAGCTGGACCTCGATGGAATGCTCGCCGAGGTGGGCGGCCCGCTCGACCGTGAACGGCGGACCGAGCCCGACGATGGCCGTCGCCAGGTCCTCGTCCACCTCCGCGTCGCCCAGCGGCGTCCGCCACGCGCCCGCCTCCCAGACCCCGACACCGTCGAGCCAGGCGGCGCCGTGGTTCGTCCCGAGGAGGACGACCGTGGCGGGCGCCGCTCCCGCCGGGGCACCGCCGCGCCGGCGAGGATCCACGCGCCGCCAAGCGGCGGCAGCGACGAGCCCGGAGAAGACGAGCCCGGCGTGCGGCACGAGGAGGCCACACGGCGGCGCCGCCGCCTCGGCGTTCGGGCCGTGCGCGGCGTCCGCCTGCCCGTCGGCCTCGTCGAGCAGCGCCGTCACGAGGTCTCGGAGGCGATCGGGTCGCGCCGGATAGAACGAACCGGCGACCGCCGGCGGGCGGATCGCGCCGATGGCCGGGCCGTCCTCGCGTCGCCAGCGCACGGTGGTCATCTCAGCCGCAGGGCAGTGGCAGCGCCCGTCCCTCGCGATGCCGCGCCAGGGCGCGACCCGCGAGGGCCCGACCGCAGCCCGGGCAGGCGCCGTCGGCAAGATGGTTGCGAACCAGATAGCCGTGGCGCTCGATGAGCACGCGGCCGCAGCCGACGCAGTGCGTGTCCTCGAGGCCGAGCTCTGGCGCGTTGCCAACGTAGACGTGCACGAGGCCGGCCTCGCGGCCGAGGTCGGCCACCCGACGAAGCGTCGCCAGGGGCGTCGGGGGCGTGTCGAGCATGCGGTAGGCCGGGAAGAACCGGCTCACGTGCCACGGTGTCTCGGCGCCGAGGGTATCCACGATCCAGCGGGTGAGGGCCCGAATCTCACCCTCGTCGTCGTTGCGGCCCGGGATGACGAGCGTCGTGAGCTCCAGCCAGATACCGGCCCGGTGCATCGCCACGATCGATTCGAGGACGTGCTCGAGCCGGGCGCCGCACAGCTTCCGGTAGAAGGCGTCGTCGAAGGACTTGAGGTCGACGTTCGCGGCGTCCAGCACTGGGGCGAGGAGGGCGACCGCCTCGGGCGTCGCGTAGCCATCCGTGATGAAGAGGTTGCGCAGGCCCGCGACGCGCCCGAGCCGGGCCGTCTCGAGCGCGTATTCGAGGAACACGGTCGGCTCGACGTAGGTGTACGCGATCGAATCGGCGCCGTGGGCGAGTGCCTCCTCAACGACCTGGGCGGCCGGAAGGCGGCGGGCCGGCACGGTGATGCCCAGCCGGGGACCCTGGGCGATCTCCCAGTTCTGGCAGAACGCGCAGTGGAACGGGCAGCCGGCCGTCGCGATCGAGTAGGCGGTCGTGCCGGGCGCCACGTGGAAGAGGGGCTTCTTCTCGATCGGGTCCACGCCGATGGCCACCACGCTGCCGTGGACGAGGCTGACGAGTGTCCCGTCGCGGTTCTCGCGCACGCCGCAGATCCCGCGGCGGCCCGGGCGGACGAGACAGCGGTGGGCGCACACGCCGCACCTGACGCTGCCGTCGGGTTCCGTCTCGGCGAGGACCGACGGCACGGCCGTCGTCGGCACCTGCATGTAGATCGGTCGTGACGGCTCCACGTTCCCAGTCTTCCCGCGCGCGACGGCCGGCACCAGTGCCGGCCGACCCGGAATCCGGTCCGACATGCCCTCGTCTCGCGGCTGAGGGCGGGCCACGATGCGGACGGTGGAGCAGGACTCGTGAACCGCACATCGACCGACGGCGGAGCGCGGCCGCGCGCCGCCCATCGCCCGGAGGAGCGACCGATGGACCGACCGGCGCTCGGGCCGGAGCAGTGTCGGGCGCTGCTGGCGTGCGCCCGAGCGGCGATCGCGTCGGCGACCGGTCGACGCCCGCCCTCATTCCTCGCGGACGCGCTCGACGCGACGGTCGGGCTCGACCGGCCGGGCCGTGCCTTCGTCACGCTGATCGAGAACGGCCGGCTGCGCGGCTGCATGGGCAGCCTGGATCCGGATCGCTCCGTGCTGGACGCCGTCGTGAGCGCCGCGATCCATGCCGCCCTGGAGGACCCGCGGTTCGAGCCCGTGTCCGAGGACGAGCTGGCGGCGATCCATGTCGCCGTCTCGGTCCTGGGCCCCGACCGGCCGCTCGCCTCGCCCGATGCCTTCCGGCCGGGCGTCGACGGCGTCATCGTCGAGCGTGGCTGGCACGTCGCGCTCCTGCTCCCGGAGGTCGCGACGGAATTCGGCTGGGACGCCCGCGACATGCTCGGCGCCGTCTGTCGCAAGGCAGGCCTGCCCTCGGGCGCGTGGGCCGAGCCCGGGACGCGCGTCCTCGTCTTCGAGACGGTCCGGTTCGACGGCGCGGCCCTCGACGACGCCGTGCTCGCGACGCGGTAGCGCCACCGCGGTCACGGAACCGCGCGACCCGGTCGGGGAGGGCGGCACACCTACCTGCGCCGGCCCGGGTACGCTAGGCCCATGACGAAACCGTTCTTCGGCTATCACATGCCGAACTTCACGTTCCCGGGCGTGCCGCCCGAGGGTCTCTTCGAGCACGTCGTGGGGCTCGCGCAGGCGGCGGAAGCGGCCGGTTTCGGCCTCGTGACCGTGATGGACCACTTCTACCAGATCCGCGGCGTCGGCCCGGAGACCGATCCGATGCTCGAGGCGTACACGGCCCTCGCCGGGATCGCCGCCCGGACGAAGACCGTCCGGCTGGGGACGCTGGTCACGGGGGTCACGTACCGTAACCCGGCGATCCTCGCCAAGACCGTCACCACGCTCGACGTCGTATCGGGCGGACGGGCGATCCTCGGGATCGGGGCGGCCTGGAACGAGGACGAGCATGCCGGCTACGGCGTCGAGTTCCCACCGATCGGCGAGCGGATGGATCGGCTCGACGAGGCCCTGACGATCGCCCGGGCGATGTTCACCCAGGAGCGGGCGAGCTTCGGCGGCCGGTACTACCGGATCGATCGAGCCCTCAATTCGCCGCGGCCCATCCAGCCCGGCGGGCCCAGGATCCTCGTGGGCGGCGGCGGCGAGCAGCGGACGCTCAAGATCGCGGCCAAGCACGCGGACCTGACCCACTGGTTCCCCCTCGGCCTGGAGATGCTCCGGCACAAGACCGAGGTACTTGAGCGGCACTGCGAGGCGATCGGGCGCGACCCGGCGACCATCGAGCGCACGATGGCCACCCCGGTGCTGCTGGCGGCGAACGACCGGGAGGCGGCGCGCGTCCTCGCGACGCTGCCACCGGAGCGCCGGGCCCATGTCACGCCCGGTACGCCCGAGCAGGCGGCCGAGGGCCTGCGCCCATACCTCGATGCCGGATTCACGGGATTCACGTTCAACAACAATGTGCTCCCGGACGCCGGATCGATCGACCTGGCCGGCGAGCTCCTGCGCCTGGTGAGCTGACGATCGCCTCCAGGACGGGTGACGTCGCCGACCGCTGACCGCGCACGTCAGGAGGATGTTCTCCGGATGGACCATCACCACGATCAGGCCGCAGGTCCCAGGCACCGCCATGCGGATGAGTCGGTCCTCGACATCGGCGGCGATATCGGGGCGCTGATCCTGACCACGGGCCCCGAGTACGTCGACCGCGAGATCGAGGTGAGCCCGATCGGCGACGCGGCGTCGCGCACTCATACGGCGATCCATCGGCGGGTCCGTGACGGCCTCGTCGCGTTCACCGGCGTCTACCCCGAGCTGCGTGCCGGCGAGTACCGGGTCTGGACGGACGACCCTCGCCTGCCGGACCGTGTGACGATCGTCGGCGGAGCCGTCGCCGAGCTCGACTGGACGCCGGAAGCACGGCTCGCGGACCCGCCGGCATGAACAGGACCCGCCGGTCGGTGACCGGCGGGTCCTGGATGTCCAGGCGAGGCGTCTCGTCAGCTTGCCGGGGTGTCGTACCCATCGAGCGGAACGCCGAGGTACGGGAAGGCGCTCATGTAACGGCCGGCGCCGGCCGACGTGCCGTCGGTCAGGAGCGAAGCCGCACCATCCGCGGTGAACGATGGATCGACCAGGGGGATCGTCGCGCCGCCGACCGCCCGCAGCTCGATGGCCACGGTGTCGTCGAAGACGCGGCGACCGTTCGGGTAGCCCGCGAGATCGCCGCCCAGGATGCCGAAGGTGCTCGGAGCGCTCGACGGCGGGATGGCGACATTGAGCCGGAGCAGGTCGGCGACGACGGGCCCCGTGAAGTTCTGGAAGCCGGCGACGACTCCCGATGGGATCCCCGTCATGAGGATGGCCATCAGGTCCGCCCGCGGCTTGGAGTAGGCGGCGAGGTGCGGGAAGACGCCCGGGTAGAGCACCGGGATGAGCCCGGCCAGCTCCGGGTGCTGCACGTACGCCTGGAAATCGCTGTCCATACCCGGCTGCCGGGAGTTCCAGCGATCCTTGTGAGCCATCGGGATGATGACCTCGTTGATCAATGGGTTCCCGAGTCGCGACACCTGCCGCCACGGGCCGACCTGCGTCTCGTGGCCGTCCTCGTGCACCCGTGCCTTGCGGCGCCAGGCCGAGGTCCACACGCCGATCACCGCGTCCCGGTGCGCCGGATCGGTCGGCTTGGCGCCCTTGCGCGTCAGCCACGCCGTCGGGACGCGGATGGCGATCGAGTGGACATTGAACGCCTTCGTGGCGTCGACGCCCGGCGCGGCCATCGTCGGGATGAGATGGAGATTCTGGAATGGCCGCAGGTCGCCCAGGTCGAAGATCGACCCCAGGTCGACGAAGAAGCCCTCGCGCCGCTGACCGGCGAAGACCTTCGCTCCACCGGGCAGGTCGTGAACGGCCGCCGCGGCCAGCGCGGCATAGTCGGGCGTCGAGCGCGGGCCGATGTTGACCGGCGGGCATGCAAGGCCGGTCCCGAGCACCTTGGGAGCGTGCCCCTTGCGGTGCATCGTCACCGAGTAGGTCTGGACGCGGTTCCAGTTGGCGCTGCCGAGCGACGTGATCGGGCCCGTGTTGTACAGGAAGGTGTGCTTGTTCTTGACGATGGTCGTGAACCGGAATTCGAAGCGGACGTCGCTCTCGATGTCGCCGTCGTTGTCAACGGAGATGTCGTAGCGGACGTCGTCCCCGAACTCGTAGAAGTTCGGCCCTCCGGCCGGCCCCTCGAGCGGGATGTAGTTGGCGATCAGCGTGACCGTATCCGGATGGTCCGGGCTGACGAATGCGTACAGATCGGTGCTGTCGGCGACCGGGTCCTTGGCGATGCCCGGTGCCTCGCGATGGGATGACATGGTCAGGCCTCCGTCCGGGCCTGCCGCGCGACTCGGAGAAGGCGCGCGACGAGCTCGGGGTCGTGGTGGACTCGCTCGGCACCGCCGACGAGGATGGTGACCTCGCCGGTCGACGCGTCGCGTACATGGGCGAGGACATCGCCGCCGGCGGAGCTCAGGTCGAGGTCGGTGGCCGAAGCCGAGCCGGTCTCAGGCTTGGTCGCATCGGCACCGGTCGCGAGGAGCGGGGAGGTGGCCGGGATCATCGCCGAGGCTGCTCCGGCGACGAGGCCGATCGAGGTTCCGGCGAGGAACCTGCGTCGAGACAGATCAGGCATGGGGGCGCTCCGTAGGGGAGGGTCGACAGTGAACAGGTCGGTCGAACAAGGCCAGGGCAACCTCCATGCTCCAGGTGGGACTCGCCGACAGCGGTCCCGTCGCCCCGTGGTTCGCGCCGAGGCGGCGTCTGGATGAACGACTCACAAGTCGGCGAGAATGGCGTCGTGCGTCCGTTCCGCTTCCTGGCCGACGCTCCCGCGATCGGCGACGGCAAGGCCCTCGCCGAGACCGCCAGGCGCGCCGAGGCGATGGGCATCGACGTCCTCGTCATCCCGGATCACCTGGTCGAGCAGTTCGCCCCGATCCCGTTCATGGCGACGGTCGCCGCGGCGACCGAACGCCTGCGGATCGGCACCTTCGTCCTGAACAACGACCTGCGTCACCCCGCGGTGCTGGCGCAGGACCTGGCCAGCCTCGACGTCCTGTCGGGCGGGCGCCTCGAGATCGGCATCGGGGCAGGCTGGAACCTCCCCGAGTACCGGGCGATCGGGTTGCCCTTCGACCCGGTCGGTCGGCGCGTGGCGAGGCTCGAGGAGGCGATCGCCGTCCTCAAGGGAGCGTTCGGGCCCGGGCCGTTCAGCTTCGCCGGCGACTACTACACGATCGCCGAGCTCGACGGGTACCCGAAGCCCGTCCAGCAGCCGCATCCGCCGATCTTCGTGGGCGGCGGCGGACGGCGGACCCTGAGCCTGGCCGGCCGCGAGGCCGACATCGTGGGCCTCGCGCCCCGGATCCTGCCCGGCGACGTGCCGCGGTCCGATCCGCGGAGCCTGACGCTCGAGGCGGCCGCCGAGCAGATCGGCTGGGTCCGCGAGGCGGCCGGCGAGCGGTTCGATCGCCTCGAGATCAACACGTACCCCTCGACGTCGGAGATCATCGTGACCGACCACGCCCTCGCGAAGGCACGTACCCTGGCGGGCCGGCTCAGGTCCCGGACGGGCATCGAGATCGGCGCCCGGGAGCTGCTCGACTCGCCGCACATCTACATCGGCTCGATCTCGGCGCTCGTCGAGAAGTTCCGGTCGCTCCGCGCGAACCTCGGGATCAGCTCGATCATGGTCGGTGGGATCGACGAGCTGGCGCCGGTCGTGGAGCGCCTCCGGGGGACCTAGGACGTGTCTCCCACGTCGGTGAGCCCAGAGCAGCACGGCTGCGAGGACGAGGCCGCCGCGCTGGACGCCTACCGGCGCCACGCGTGGCGGAACAGGTGACCAGACCGATCAGGAATCGAGAAGCGCCGGTCACCGAGCCGCACCTAACATGACCGCCTGATCCCGACGGGCGCCAACGTCTTCGGGCTGATCCAGGACCGATGACTGTGAGGAGGAAACCTGCGATGACAGACACGCAGAAGCCGTCGCGATTCACGGACGCGGAACGAGCGGCGATGAAGAGCCGCGCCCAGGAGCTGAAGGCGGAGGCGCGCGCAAACAAGGACAAGGCGGAAGGCGAACGTGCCGCGCTTGCGGCGATCGCCGCGATGAGAGAGTCGGATCGCGTCATGGCCGAGCGGCTCCATGCGATCATCCAAGACAGCGCGCCGAATCTCTGGCCGAAGACGTGGTACGGGATGCCCGCGTATGCCAGGGACGGCAAGGTCGTGTGCTTCTTCAAGAGTGCAGAGAAGTTCAACACGAGGTACGCCACGTTCGGCTTCGAAGAAGCAGCGAAGCTCGACGAAGGCGCGATGTGGCCGACTTCATATGCGCTGACGAAGCTGACCGCCGCCGACGAGGCTCAGATCGGCGCGCTCGTGAAGAAGGCCGCCGGTTGAGGACGAGCCGGGCCACCGGGCTCCGCCGAGAAGGGTCCGGTCCGGCGTCCCGTACGATCGAATGGACATCAAACCCACGATGAGCATCGGCACCGGACCGGACACTGGGTCGCCTGCCCTGCCCGCTGCCGACAGCCACGACCTGATCCGCGTGCACGGCGCGCGCGTGAACAACCTCAAGGACATCAGCCTCGAGATCCCGAAGCGCCGGCTGACGGTCTTCACCGGCGTCTCGGGCTCCGGCAAGAGCTCGCTCGTCTTCGCTACCATCGCCGCCGAGTCCCAGCGGCTGATCAACGAGACCTACAGCGCCTTCGTCCAGGGCTTCATGCCGACGCTGGACCGGCCCGACGTCGACGTCCTCGAAGGGCTCACGACGGCGATCGTCGTCGACCAGGAGCGGATGGGCGGCAACCCCCGCTCCACCGTCGGTACCGCCACCGACGCCAACGCGATGCTCCGGATCCTGTTCAGCCGGCTCGGGCAGCCGCATATCGGCTCGCCCCAGGCCTACTCGTTCAACACCCCGTCGGTCCATGGGGCCGGGTCGATCACGGTCGAGAAGGCGGGGGCGAAGGCGGAGAAGAAGACGTTCTCGGTCACCGGTGGTATGTGCCCTCGCTGCGAGGGGATGGGGATCGCATCCGACATCGACCTCAGCCAGCTCTTCGACGAGACGAAGTCGCTCGCCGAGGGCGCGATCACCGTCCCGGGCTACACCCCGGGCGGTTGGAACTACCGCCTCTATGCGTCGTCGGGCTTCTACGACCCGGACAAGCCGATCCACGACTACACCGAG
>DASVIK010000435.1:0-3633 GCA_036382135.1 Candidatus Limnocylindrales bacterium
GAGGCCCAGGGCCGCATCGCGGCCCTTATGCGCCGGGAGCTCGTGACCCTGGACGACGAGCCTCGTTCACCCGGCCGGGGCCAGCTCGCGTTCGTGCAGGAAGTCGTCCACGACGTGGCGTACAGCACGGTCTCGCGGCGCGATCGGCGCTCGCTCCACGTCGCGGCGGCAGATCACCTCGCGTCCCTCGACGACGAGGAGCTCGTTGAGGCGGTCGCCGAGCACCTGCTCGCCGCCCATGCCGCGGCGCCGACGCATCCGGACGCACCCGACGTGGCGCGTCGGGCGGTCGACGCGTTGCGGGTGGCCGCCGCCCGGGCGCTCGCCCTGCGCGTGCCGGCCCAGGCCCTGATCCACCTCCGGCGTGCCCTCGAGCTGGTCGGCGACGACGCCGTGCGAGCGGAGATGTGGAGCGAGGCGGCCGTGGCCGCGCGCGCCGCGGCCCGGTTCGATCTCGCGGAGGCGTACCTGCGCCAGCTCATCGACTGGCAGACGCGGAACGGCCAGCCGGCACCGGCCGCCCGGACGCGGGCGCTGCTCGCCAGTCTCCTCCTCGCGACCGAGCGTCATGGGTCGGCACTCGGCGATCTCGAAGCCGCGCTCGACGGGGTCGGCGATATCGCGTTCGACGCCTCGACCGTCGAGCTCGGCGGGCAGCTGGCCCGGGCGCACGTCCTCGTCGGCCACGACCGGCTCGGGCTCGACTGGGCGAACCGCACGCTCGAGGCCGCTGCGACCCTGGATCTGCCTGGGGTTGCCGTCGATGCCCTGATCACGCGGGGCACCGCCCAGATGCGGCTCGGCAACGACGTGGCCGGTCTCGACGACCTGCACCGTGCGATCGCGGATGCGCAGCGACTCGACCTCATCGGGGCCGAGCTGCGGGCCCGCAACAACCTGGCCTGGCTCGTCGCCCCCGACGACCCCCAGGTCACGATGGCCACGGCTCGCGGCGGTCTCGACCTGGCCACCCGGATGGGCGTCGGCGACATGGCGCTCCAGCTGGCCGGGGTCGTCTGCGCATCCGCTGTCGACACCGGCGACTGGGACGCCGCCCTGGCGGTGCTCGATGAGGTTCGCGACCGGCCCAAGGCACCCGCGCATCGCATCGACTTCGCCTCCGTCGAGGCGACGATCCGGGCACTCCGCGGCGACGCCGGGGCGGCGGCCGTGCTCGAGGCCCTCGAGCCCGTGGAGCCCGACACCGATCCGCAGATCCTCTCCGGCATGGACCTGGCGCGGGCATGGATCGCCTTTCTCGACGGGCGTCTCGACGACGCTCGACGGCTGGCAGGAGGAGCCGGCGCGCGCTCGCTGGGCGCTGAACGCCTCGGGGCCCTGGTCCTCGCCGCACGGGCCGCCCTGTGGCTCGAGGATCGATTCGACGTGGCGGCGCAGATCGCGGCGCTGGCGGCGCTGGACGCCAAGGGTCGCGCGGTCGAGGCCGCCGAGCTGACGCTCCGCGCCGGTCTCGCAGCGCTCGGCGGCGAGGAATCGGCCGGTCCGATGTACGCGGAGGCCGTCGCGGCCTGGCGATCGATCCGGCTGCCGCTCCACCTGGCCGTGTGCCTGGCCGAGCGCCAGCGGTTCCTCCCGGCCCTCGCGGGTGCCGACGAGGACGCCGGCGGTGACGAGGCCGAGGCGATCCTGGCTGATCTCGGCGCGACAGGGATGCTGGGCGTCATCCGGCCGGTAACCTCCCCGGCGGCCCTCGCGCCGCGGCCCTGACCCGAACCGACCCGTCGTCGCGACCATGAGCACGAGCTTCCTTGTGGCCGTGATGCTGCTCGTCGCTGGCTGTGGCGGCGCGCCGGCGGCCCGGCCCTCGATCCCGCCCCCGCCATCGCAGGAGGAAGCGATGGCGCATCTCCAGTCCGTCATCGCGGCCGTCCGCTCGGGCGACAGGGCGAGCCTGTGCCGGCTGGGCAGCGGGACATGCCCCCACGACATCCAGGCGGCGGATCCCGCCGCGTGGCCACGGACGGACCCGACGGTGATCGGCACGCGGGTCGACGAGGCGACGCGGAACGCCGACGGGAGCTGGACCGCCGGAGGCCGGGTCCTGGAACTATGTGGCACGGACGGTCTCGATCGGCCGTACTACTCCGAGATGCTGGTCTTCGCCGACGGGGACCGGCTGATCTCGATCGGCACGATCTACTGGATCGGCACGCGGATCGCGGAGCGCGACACAGCAGGCGTCTCGTCTCCGCAGCCGTTGCCGTGTCCGTCGACCTGACGTGCGGGCTTCGCCTGCGCCGGCACCGCGCTTGACGCCCGGAGGCGCGCCAGCGTAGAGTCCGGCTCCAACCGAAGAACGGGCTGTGAACGGGACGAGTACCCGTCGAGGCGTCGGCAGAGAGACCCGGTGGCTGGTGGAAACCGGGGCGACGGCGGCGGCGAATGGACCCGGGAGCCTCCGGACCGAACGCGTGGTGGCACCGGCCACGGACGCCAGTAGGCTCCGGCGCAGAGCGCCAGCGTTAGAGGGCAGCGCCGATCGGCGACCAGGTCGCCCGTCGGTCACGGAGTGCGGCATCGCCGAATGAGGGTGGCACCGCGGAAGGCTCGACCTTTCGTCCCGGAGACGAAAGGTCGTTTGATTCCGGGAGCGGCGATCCGCTCGGAGGCATCGGACATGTCGACAACCGATCCGCTCAGCCTGGGCGAGGCGAAGCGCCTGGCAGGCTCCGCCGACACGATCCTCCTGCGCGCGACCCGTTCGGCCGATCTCGAGACGCCCATCGGCGCCTTCCTCCGCCTCGATGACGGCGGCCCGGCCTACCTCCTCGAGTCCGTCGAGGGCGGCGAGCGGCTGGGCCGGTACTCGTTCCTCGGGACGGGTCCGCGCCGCCTGCTCACGGTCGGCGACGGCGCCGCCACGATCCAGACCCGGCCGAACAGCGTCGCCGATTACGACCCGAGCCTGCCGACCGAGACGTTCGCGACGCCCGACCCCCTGGCCGCCCTCCGGGCCTTCACCCCGCGCCGCCGGGTCGTGCCGCAGGAGGGGATGCCCCGGTTCATGGGCGGCGCCGTGGGCGCTCTCGCCTACGACGCGGTGAGCACGTTCGAGCCGACGGTGCCCCGGCCGACCTCGGACCCGGTCGGCGTCCCGCTGGCGGCATTCATCGAATCCGACCTCGTCCTGGTCTTCGATCATCTCACCCACACGCTGTCGGCCATCGCCTCGCTCCATACGGAGACGCCCGACCTCGAAGGTCGCTACCGGATCGCCGAGGCGGCCATCTTCGACGCGCTCGAACGGACCTCGCGACCGTCGCTCGCCGAGCTGGCCGGTACGCCGGCCGGGCGGCGCGGACCGGCCGGGGCGGCCATCGGCGAGAGCGCCATCCAGACGAGCCTGGGGCGCGACGAGTACATCCATGCGGTGGAGGTCGCCAAGTCGGCCATCGCCTCGGGCGAGGCGATCCAGGTCGTCCTCGCCCGGCGCCAGTCGATCGACCTGCCGAGCGGCCCGGACGGCCGGACGATCGACGGGATCGCGCTCTATCGCGCCCTGCGCCGGGTGAACCCGAGCCCGTACCTGTTCTTCGTCCGGACGCCCGAGTTCGAGGTGGTCGGGGCGAGCCCCGAGCTGCTCCTCCAGGTCGAGGGCGACAAGCTGACCAC
>DASVIK010000436.1:0-18535 GCA_036382135.1 Candidatus Limnocylindrales bacterium
GATGCGGCCGCGGACCCGTTCGCCGCCGGGCTGGCGGCGGCGCTGGCCGCGCTCGTCGCCGACGGCCCGGGGCTGGCGGACGCGCCCGTGACCCCCGGGACCAGGCTCGGCGACGTCTGCACCGCGAGGACGAGGATGACGGCGCTGATCACGACGAGGAGCGCAGGAAGCGTGACGGCGCGGCTGCGCAGGAGTTCGGGCAGGGCCCGGAAGTCGGCCCGGAAGTCGGCCGGCGCGTAGGCCGCGCGAAAGGATCCCAGGAGGCCCGGCCGGACGGGCCGACCGCCCTCGCGCGCGCCGGTCGGGCGGGGCGGAGTGGTTCGTCGGCCGGAGGCGGGAGCCTCTTCGTCCTCGGATCCGTCCTCCGCGTCGTCGAGCTCGGTATCGGTCGCGAGCGGATGCTCCGCACGGTAGCGGCGGCGCGCTTCGGCGCGGGCGGTCCTCTTGGCTCGTGCCAACGGTCCCTCCTGTGGATGAGTCCCGCGCATGGTAGTCGAGGGAGCGGCCCACCGCAGGTGCGAGCCCGCCGTCACTGGGTCCGCGGTGACGGCCCGCTAAGCGGGCGGCGATGGCCAGGTGAGCGCGAGATGGGCGCGAACCGTCTCGCGCCCGCCGCCGCGTAACGGGCGGTCGAGGGGCAGACGCTAGAACGTGACCCATGCCGCCCGGATCCCCGCCCGGAGGTCACGCGATGGGTCGCGCCCGGCGCTTCGCCTTCTCGCTCGTGCTCGTGCTCGTGGCGCTCGCGGGCGTCACGATCGGGGTGCCAGCCCGGCCGATCCAGGCCGCCGACGCCGCGGCCGTGGGCTGGCCGACCTCGACGCTCGTCCTGAGCGAGATCGTGACGGGCGGCGCCTCGGCGTCCGACGAGTTCGTCGAGCTCGAGAACGCGGGGACGGCCACCGTCGACCTGGCTGGCCTCGAAGTGGTGTACGCGACCTCGTCCGGTTCGACCGTGACCCGTCGGGCGAGCTGGTCGGCGTCGCGTCCGATCGGCCCCGGCCAGCACCTGCTCATCGCGAACGCCGCCGGGTCGTATGCGGCCCTCGCCGACGGGACGTACGACGGCGGTCTCGCGGCGACCGGAGGCGCCGTCGCGCTGCGCGTCATCGGCGGGTCGGCGATCGACGCGATCGGCTGGGGGGATGCGACGAATGCCTTCGTGGAAGGATCGCCGGCTCCCGCGCCGGCCGCCGGCTCGAGCCTGGAGCGGCTGCCGGGGGGCGGTGCGGGCGACGGCATCGACACGAATGAGAACGCGCATGACTGGTCCGTCCGCCCGTCGCCTTCGCCACAGAACCTTGCGTCTCCGCCATCCCCGACGGCGACGTCCATACCCGCGCCCTCGGGTCCGATGCCCAGTGCCTCACCGGCCGCGACCGTGACGCCCGGCGTCTGCGGCCCCAGCGCGTCGCCGACGAACACGCCCGGCCCGGGTGGCACGACGATCCCGTCGATCCTGCCCACGCCGAGAACCACGCCGACGGTCGCGCCCACGGTCGGGCCGATCGCGATCGTCGATGCCCGGGCGCTGCCCATCGGCGCCGCGGTCCGCGTACGTGGCACGGTCACGGCCGAGGCCGGGCGCCTCGGCTCGCCGGCGCTGCTCGCGATCGCCGACGAGACCGCCGGGATCGTCGTCCACCTGCCGGTCGGCGCCAGCGCTCCGCCCAGGGGTTCGGTCGTTGAAGTCACCGGCCCGCTGGCGGCCCCGTACGGCCAGCTCGAGGTCCGACCGCCGGTCGGCGCGATCGTCGAGCTGGGCCCCGGGACGCTCCCCGAGCCCGTGCCGGTCAGGTCCTCGGAGCTCGGCGAAGCCGTCGAGGGCGGGCTCGTCTCCGTCGACGCGGTCGTCGACACGTCGCCGAGCCGCGCGACGAACGGCAGCGTCACCCTCGACGCCCTGGACCCGGCCACGCGTGGCCGCTTCGCGATCCGGGCCGACGCCTCGTCGGGCATCGCGACGGCCGACCTTCCGCGCCACGCACGGGTCCACCTCGTCGGGCTGGCCGGCCAGCGCGCGACGCGGGCGGGTCGGCTCGACGGGTACCGGATCTGGCTGCGTGACCGCGCCGACATCGTCGTGACCGATGCGGGGACGAGCGGATCCCCGACCCCGAGTGGCACGGCGACGGCCGGCTCGACGACCCCGTCGATGTCGATCGCGCAGGCGCTCCTGTCGCCCGGCGTCCCGGTTCGCGTGGCCGGCACGGTCACGGCGGCGGGCCGGCTCGTCGACGCGAACGGCCGGGTGGTGGTCATCCAGGATGCGACGGCCGCGATCGCGGTGCGCCTGCCGACCGGGACCGCCACGCCACGGGTCGGCGTCCGGTTGCGTGTCGACGGCCGCGTCGGACGGTCGTATGGCGCGCCCCGGATCGCGGCGACCGTCGCCACGGGCGTCGGCACCGGGACGTCGATCCTGCCGCTCGCGATCCGCGCCGCTCCGGGGACGGCCCACGAATGGCGGCTCGTCCGCGTCCAGGGCATCGTGGTGGACGTTCGTCGACTCGGCGACCGGTGGCGGGCGGAGATCGCGGTCGGCGCGGTCCGGGTCCTCGTCTCGGGCCTGCCCGGCGCCCGCGTTCCCGCCTCCGCGCTCATCGAAGGTCGCCAGGCGATCGTGATCGGGATCGTCCGCCGGCCGTATCCAAGCGCCACCGACCGCCGTTTCGCGATCGTGCCGCGTGCTCCGGATGACGTTCGCCTTGGGGCGCCGGCGGGTCTGCCAGGCGCCGGCGGGCCGGCCGCGGGCTCAGGACCGGTCTTCGGCACCGACGCGGCCGGCGCCGCGAGATCCGGGACCGGCCCGGCCGGCCCGCTCGACGTCGACCTCGCGACGCTCACCGAGCATCGCGGCGAGATCGTCCGCGTCGGCGGCATCGTCACTGCCGTGGAATCGGGCGCGTTCCTTCTCGACGACGGCACGGGCATCGGCCGGATCGCGCTCAGCGGCGAGGCCGCCACGTACCTGGGTCTCCTGGCGCCCGGCGATGCGCTCGATGCGATCGGGCGCGTCGGCGGTTCCGCCGCTGCCCTCGCGATCGATGTCACGAAGGCGTCCGACATCGTGCGCGTCGGCGACCCCGGGACCGACCCGAGCCGCATCACGACGCCCTCCCCGTCTGACTCGTCTCTGGTCCGGGCCGGTGGGGCCAGCGAAGGCGGGGCGGAGCCTGCCCCCGCAACCGATCCCACCGCGTCCGACGCCGGTGCGATCGCGCTGGCCGTCGTCGGCTGCGCCGCCCTGTCGGCGCTGGCCGCCGCGGCGTTCGCCTTGCGCCGCCGCCGCGATCGCCGGGTCACGTCCGGCCGGATCGCCCTTCGTCTCGCGGCGTTCGGCGGGGGAGGACCGGACGAGCCCACCCCTGTCTGATGGAACGGCCGCGGAAGGCCGCGAGCGCGAGTCCGACGGCCCGCCAGCGGTCGGGTACGGCCGTCACGGCGGCCCGTGCAGGACCGTACTCAGGCCCCTCGCGGGGCCGCGCCGCCCCGGTCCACGCTCGGCCCACGTTCAGCGGAGGTTGACGCTCGCACGAACGTGGGGCTATCCTCGGCCGAGTTTCGCGCCAGCGAAGCGACCGTTGTGTGAGGGACGAGGTTTTGCCGACGAACGCGGACCACCGCGTCGCACTCCCGATCGGAGAACGGCAGTACCACATCGGACTCGGTCCAGGCGAACTGGCCGAGTACATCCTCCTCCCCGGTGACCCCGACCGAACCGCCCGTATCGCGACGCGCCTCGACTCGATCGAGCTGGAGCGCCGCAATCGGGAGTTCGCGACGGTCACGGGCTCGTACCGCGGCCTGCGGATCTCGGTGATCTCGACCGGGATCGGCACGGACAACGTCGAGATCGTCGTCGCCGAGGTGTTGGCGATCACGGAACGGCCCACCTTCATCCGGGTCGGTTCCTGCGGCTCCCTCCAACCGGAGATCGAGCTCGGGGACCTGATCGTCACGAGCGGCGCCGTCCGCCTCGAGGCGACCACGAGCTTCTTCGTCCACGACGGATATCCTGCGGTCGCCGACTATGAGGCGGTCGTGGCACTCGTCGAGGCCGCGGATCGGCTCGGGCACCGGGCCCACGTCGGGGTTACGGCGACGGCACCCGGGTTCTTCGGCGCCCAGGGGCGACCGATCCCCCAGTTGCCCATCCGTTTCCCGGACCTTGCCGAGGAGATGGCGCGCCAGCGCGTCCTCAACTTCGAGATGGAGGCATCGGCCCTCCTGGTGCTGGCCGGCCTGGCCCGGAGTCGTGCGGGAGTCGTCTGTGCGGTCTACGCGCAGAGGACCACCGGCGCCTTCGTGTCCGGGGAAGCCAAGGAACGTGCCGAGGCGGCCTGCGTGGAGACCGGCCTGGAAGGGCTGTGGATCCTCGCCGAGATGGACCGCCAGAAGCAAGCTGCGTCGACGGATCGCTGGCGACCGTCGCTCTGGAGTGCAACGTGAATCGCGGACACGGGACATGCGTCTCGTGCCGCCACGCCGAGTAGAAGGAGGAGTCGCTCTCATGGCTGAGGCCTACTGCGTCAAGGACAAGATGAAAGTCGAAGTCCAGAACCCCACACGGATCACGATGAAGAACGGCAAGCCGGCCCTGTCGGGCACCTGTCCGAAGTGCGGCACGAAGGTCTTCAAGATCGGCGGCTGAGTCTTCTTCGTCTCAGAAGACCCCCGCCGGTCGACGGCGGGGGTCTTTTCGTTCCCGGCCGGGGCCGATCTCACCCTCGGTGGGCCGAAACGCACGCTCGGACGTGTCTCCCGGCCCCTGCCTTCGGGCCGTCGGGCGCTGCCTCGGCGGCCCGGGCATCGTAGGATTGACATGTCCGGAGCGATCTCCCGCGGGTCCCCTCGCGCCATGGGTCGCCGGGCCCACGTGCGTGAATGATCCGATGTGCCTGCCGCGGGCGCGTCGAGGACCAGGAGGTATCGGACCATGGCCACCCGGGTCGGCATCAATGGCTTCGGCCGCATCGGCCGCCAGTCGCTCAAGGCCCTGATCGAGCGCGCACCGGACGTGGAGGTCGTGGCGGTCAACGACCTCGTCGACACGGAGCTCAACGCGCTCCTGTTCAAGCACGACTCTACGTACGGCGCCTACCCGGGCACCGTCGAGCACACAGCCGACGCCCTCATCATCGACGGGCGCGAGATCAAGGTTCTCAAGGAAAAGGACCCGGCCGCCCTGCCGTGGGGCGACATGGGCGTCGACATCGTCCTCGAATCGACCGGCATCTTCACAAGCGCGGAGAAGGCGGGCGCCCACATCGCCGCCGGCGCAAAGAAGGTCATCATCAGCGCGCCGGCCAAGGGCGAGGACATCACGATCGTCCTGGGCGTCAACGAGGGCAGCTACGATCCCGCGACGCACCACATCATCAGCAACGCCAGCTGCACGACGAACTGCCTCGCACCCGCGGCCAAGGTGGTCAACGACCTGCTCGGCATCGATCGCGGGCTCATGAACACGATCCACAGCTACACGAACGACCAGCGGATCCTCGACGTGGCGCACAAGGACCCGCGCCGGGCCCGGGCGGCCGGCCTGAACATCATCCCGACGACGACCGGCGCAGCCAAGGCGCTCGCGCTTGTCATTCCGGAACTCAAGGGCAAGTTCGACGGCTTCAGCCTGCGCGTCCCGACCCCCACGGTCAGCGTCGTCGACTTCACCGCCGACGTCCGCCGCGCCACGACGGCCGAGGAGCTCAACGAGGCCTTCCGGGCGGCCGCGGCCGGCCCGATGGCCGGCATCCTGGGCGTCTCGGACGAGCCGCTCGTGTCCACCGACTTCCGCGGCGACAGCCGCTCCTCGATCGTCGACGCCGCGACGACCATGGTCATCGGCGGGACGATGGTCAAGGTCATCGCCTGGTACGACAACGAGTGGGGCTACAGCTGCCGCGTCGCCGACCTCATCGCCCATGTCGCGGCCCGGCTGCCCGCCGGCGTCCACGCCTGAGCGTCTGCCATCGAACGACTCACGGGCCCGAGATGGGGCCCTGATCGAGGGGACACATGGACAAGCTCACGATCCGCGACGTCGACGCATCGGGCAAGCGCGTGTTCCTGCGCGTCGACTTCAACGTGCCGCTGGCCGACGGCAAGGTCACCGACGACCAGCGCATCCGGGCGGCCCTGCCGACCATCCGCGCCCTGCTCGCCCAGGGCGCCCGGCTCGTCCTGGCCAGCCACCTCGGCCGGCCCGACGGCAAGGTCCAGGACGGCCTCCGGCTTCGGCCGGTCGCCGAGCGCCTGGCCTCGCTGCTCAACCGGAACGTGCCGGTGACCGGGGACGCCCTCGGGACCGGGACCGAGGACGCCGTGAAGCGGCTCCGGAACGGCGAGTTGCTGCTCCTCGAGAACCTCCGCTTCCACGCCGAAGAGGAGAAGAACGACCCGAAGTTCGCTGCCCAGCTGGCGTCGTACGGGGACATCTACGTGAACGATGCCTTCGGGACGGCGCACCGGGCGCACGCCTCGACGGTGGGCGTCCCGAAGATCCTGCCGGCCTATGCCGGCCTGCTCATGGAGGCCGAGATCAAAGCCCTCTCGAACCTCCTCGAGAACCCGGCCCGGCCGTTCGCGGCCGTCGTCGGCGGGGCGAAGGTCTCCGACAAGATCAAGGTGCTCGAGCACCTCCTGACGAAGGTCGACCTCCTCGTCGTAGGTGGCGGCATGGCCAATACGTTCCTGCTCGCCCAGGGCAAGGCGATCGGCAAGAGCCTCGCCGAGCCCGACCGCGTCGACGCCGCGCGCACGATCATGGCGGCGGCCGAGGCCCAGGGCGTTCCGGTGATCCTGCCAGTCGACGTGATCGTCGCCAAGGAGGTCACCCGCGGGACGGAGTACAAGACGCTGCCGGCCGAGAAGATCCCGGCGAGCTGGCACATCGTCGACACCGGCGTCAAGAGCCGGCAGCTCATGGAGGAGGCCCTCGAACCGGCCCGGACCGTGTTCTGGAACGGTCCGCTTGGCGTGTTCGAGATCCCGTCGTTCGCCCACGGGACGATGGCGATGGCGCGCTTCCTGGCCGCCAAGGCCGAGAGCGGCGCGACCGTCGTGGTCGGTGGCGGGGACTCGGTCGCCGCGATCCAGCAGCAGGGTCTCGCCGAGAAGATGACCCACATCAGCACCGGCGGTGGCGCCTCGCTCGAGTTCCTCGAGGGCCGCGAGCTGCCGGGTATCGCCATCCTCCAGGATCGACCTGCCGTCGCAGCCGCGCCGACCAGGCTCGCGGGCACCGCGAAGGTCCGGGCATGAGCGTCGACACGACGATCGACGGCGTCGACGCCCGCGAGATCCTCGACTCGCGGGGCAATCCCACGATCGAGGTCGATATCGTCCTGGTCGACGGCTCGGTGGGCCGCGCGGCGGTTCCATCGGGCGCCTCGACCGGGGTGAACGAGGCGGTCGAGCTGCGCGACGGCGACAAGAAGCGCTTCGGCGGCAAGGGCGTCCTGACCGCGGTCGCCAACGTGGTCGACCGGATCGGGCCCGAGATCCTCGGGCTCGACGCCGCGGACCAGCCCGGCATCGACCGGCTGCTCATCGACCTCGACGGCACGCCGAACAAGGCCGCTCTCGGGGCGAATGCCCTGCTCGGCGTCTCGCTCGCCTGCGCGCACGCGGCCGCCGCGGCCCACGACCTGCCGCTGTACCGCTATCTCGGCGGTGTCGGCGCGCGGATCCTGCCGGTCCCCCAGTTCAACATCCTCAACGGCGGCAAGCACGCGTCGGATTCGACCGATTTCCAGGAATTCATGGTCATGCCCGTCGGCCTCCCGACGTTCGAGGAGGCGCTCCGGGCCGGAGCGGAGATCTTCGCCGCGCTGCGCGGCATCCTCCACGCCGACGGCCATGCCACCGGTCAGGGCGACGAGGGCGGCTTCGCGCCGTCCCTGAAGTCGAACGAGGCCGCCGTCGAGGTCATCCTCCGGGCGATCGAGAAGGCCGGCTACCGGCCGGGCGAGGATGTCGGGATCGCGCTCGACCCGGCCACGAGCTCCATCCTCGTGGACGGCACCGGCGGCGACGGTACCGCGCATCGGTATCGCCTCGAACGCGAGAACCGGACGCTCGACTCGGGCGAGCTCATCGACCTGTGGGTCAGCTGGGCCGATCGTTATCCCATCGTCTCGCTCGAGGACGGCCTCGCCGAGGACGACTGGGCCGGCTGGGCGGAGCTGACGCGCCGGCTGGGCGATCGCCTCCAGTTGGTCGGCGACGACATCTTCGTCACGAACCCCCTGTTCATCGCGCGGGGCATCGCGGAGGGGTCCGCGAACTCCGTGCTCATCAAGCTCAACCAGATCGGGACGCTGACCGAGACGATCGCCGCGATCGAGCTGGCCCGTCGCGCTGGCTGGTCGGCCGTCGTCTCGCATCGATCCGGCGAGACCGAGGACACGACGATCGCCGACTTCGTCGTCGCGATGGGCACCGGCCAGATCAAGACCGGCGCGCCGTCGCGCAGCGAGCGGGTCGCCAAGTACAACCGACTCCTGCGGATCTCCGGTGAGCTCGGCGGCGAGGCGCAGTTCCTTGGCCGTGCGGCGCTCGCCGGCGCGTCCGGCCCGGCGCGGACGGCGACGCCCGCGTGACGAGGGCGTGATCCGGTCCGTCGATCGCGTGATCGGAGCGTGACCCGGTTCGTCGACCGCGGCGCCATCGTCGCGGCGTACGTCGGCATCGGCATGGCGCTCGTCATCGCGGTGAGCTTCCTGCTCGTCATCCCGATCGAGCCGGCCTACTGGCTCCTGGCGCCCCTGTCCGGCCTGCTCATCGGCTATTACGCGGACGCCCGCGCCGACCGCCGGGCCGGACCGTGGCTGCGGATCATCGGCAACGGGCTGTTCGCGGGCATCGTCACGGGGTTGTCGCTGGCCATCCTCCTCCTGGGCGTCAAGGCGCTGTTCTTCGCCGCCGACAACGGCTTCCGCGACCCCGGCCTGGGCGGCCCGCTGACATGCCAGCCCGGCGCCGGCTGTGTCTTCGCCCGGTACGAGGCGCAGGATGCCGCCGGTCTCACGAGCGCCGGCATCACCGACGTGGGGTCGTTCAGCGCGTTCTACTGGGGCCAGCAGTTCCAGACGGCCGGCACGCTGATCGCGGTCACCCTGGCCGGCTCGGCCGGCGGCGCGCTCGCGTTCGGCTTCACGCGTGTTTCGAAGGGTCCGCGCCCGACGTCCGCGGAGCAGGCGCCCAGAGGCTGAGGCGGCGCGGGCGCCGGGCGGCTCTTCGGTGGGCTCCCCGGCTTCCGGCCAGATGCACGCAGGGCGACCCTCGGGCCGGCTGGCCGCCTTGTTCTCGCAGCGGATCGTCGGTGGACTCGTCGCATCGACGGGATCGTGAGCACGACCGGCCGGGTCCAGGGCCCGCGACGAGTCCCAGATCGGCGCCCACACCGGCCCCGAGGCTCCGGGGCGTGCTTCTGGCCATCTTGGCCTCCGAGCGCGGGCGGCACGACTCGGCCACGGACCCACGAATCAGAACGCCCCGGCGTGGCCGGGGCGTTCGGTGTGCGGCGCGGGTCGACGGTCAGCCCTTGGGCGACGCCTTCTTGGCCGTGGCCTTCGCCTTGGCGGCCGGCTTGTCCGCAGCGGCCTTGGCCGGCGCCTTGGCGGCGACGCTCTTCGCGGCCGAGGCCTTCGCCTTGGCCGGCGCCTTCGCGGCCGAGCCCTTGGCCTTCGCCTTGGCCGGTGCCTTCGCGGCGGCCTTCGGGGCCGGAACGGCCGAGCTGGCCTGGCCGGCGGCCGCTGCGGCCTCGGCTCGAGCGGTCTTCGACAGGGCCGCCCGGGCCTTGCCGGCGGCCGTCTGTGCGCCCTTCGCCTTGGCGGCCTTGCCGGCTGCGATGCGGGCCTTGGCGGCCTTCGCCGCTGCGGCCGCGCCGGTCGACTTGGTCACCTTCGCGGAGGTCTGCACGTGCTCGCCACCGAGCGCGGCATTGATCTTGATGGTGAGGCGCGACTTGCGGCGCGCGGCCTGGTTCGGGTGGATCGCGCCGGCCTTGGCCGCCCGGTCGAGAGCGGACAGGGCGTCGAGCAACGCCTGCTCCGTCTCGGCGGCGACGCCGGCGGCGGCGACCTTGACCGCCTTGACAACGAGGGTCTTCGCCTCGCTGCGGCGCGGGCCGTTCACCTCGGTGCGACGCCTGGTGGTCCGGACCCGCTTGAGGGCGGACGGCGTCCGAGTGCCGGTCCAGCCGCGGGGCTTCGTTGCCAACGTTCACCTCTGTCGTGGGGACTGCCGTCGCTCGATCTGGGAGCGATCGCCGGTCCGGGCCTCGCGCGCGGCGAGGATGTGCGGGCGCGACGGCAGATGGTAGCAGGTTCTCCCGTCGGCCGGTCCCGACACGGGCCCGACGGGAGGCCCGGAGCGGGGCCCGAAGCGGCCCCGATGCTACACTCCGGCTTCGCCCGATCGTCTCTGCCGTACGGCCCTGCCCAGAGGACTCGTTGATCCCCCAGGAGCGCCTGCGCAACTTCAGCATCATCGCCCACATCGATCACGGCAAGTCGACCCTGGCCGACCGCCTGCTCGAGATGACCCATACGATCGACGCCCGGCAGATGACGAGCCAGGTCCTCGACTCGATGGATCTCGAGCGCGAGAAGGGGATCACGATCAAGGCCCGCTCGGCGCGCCTCGAGTACACGGCGCTCGACGGGCTGACCTACGGCCTGAACCTCATCGACACTCCCGGCCACGTCGACTTCGCCTATGAGGTGAGCCACAGCCTCCAGGCCTGCGAGGGCGCGATCCTCGTCGTGGACGCCACCCAGGGGATCGAGGCGCAGACGCTCGCCAACGTCCATCTCGCGCTCCGCGAGAACCTCACGCTCATCCCGGTCCTCAACAAGATCGACCTCCCGTCGGCCGACCCGGAGGCGATCATGGACGAGCTCGAGAACATCCTCGCGATCCCGCGCGAAGAGGTGCTCCTCGCTTCGGCCAAGGAGGGCACCGGGGTGGCCGAGATCCTCGAGGCCATCGTCGCCCGGATCCCGGCGCCCAAGGGCGACCCGGCCCGGCCGCTGCGCGGGCTCATCTTCGACAGCCACTACGACGCCTACAAGGGCGTCATCGTCTATGTGCGGCTCGCCGAAGGCACCCTCGAACCTCATGCCACGATCCGGCTCATGGCCAGCGGGGTCGAATCGGAGCTGCTCGAGATCGGTGTCTTCCGGCCCCAGCTCGTGCCGGTCGCGAAGCTCACCGCCGGCGAAGTCGGCTACGTCGCCACGGGGCTCAAGAACGTCCGCGACGCCCAGGTGGGCGACACGCTGACGGACGCGGCCCGGCCCGCCCACACGCCGCTGCCCGGCTACCAGGAGGCCAAGAGCCTCGTCTTCGCGGGCATCTATCCGGTGAGCGGCGAGGACTACCCGCTCCTGCGCGACGCCCTCGAGAAGCTCCACCTCAACGACGCGAGTTTCACCTACACCCCCGAGAGCTCGGTCGCCCTCGGGTTCGGCTTCCGTTGCGGCTTCCTCGGGCTGCTCCACATGGAGATCGTCCAGGAGCGCCTCGAGCGCGAGTTCAGCCTCGATCTCATCGCCTCGGCGCCGTCGGTGGAGTACCACGTCGTCCTGACGCTGGGGCGAGGCTCGAAGGTGGTCGACAACCCCGCCCTGCTGCCGCCGGCGTCGGAGATCGAGGAGATCCAGGAGCCGTGGGTCAAGCTCGCCGTCGTCACGCCGAGCCAGTACATCGGCCCGCTGCTGGAGCTCTCGACAAACCGGCGCGGAACGTTCGACACGATGGAGTACCTCGATCCGACGCGCGTGCTCCTCCACTTCGAGATGCCCCTGGCCGAGCTCATCGTCGACTACTTCGACCAGCTCAAGAGCCGCAGCCAGGGCTACGCCTCGATGGACTACGAGGAGATGGGCTACCGGGCGGCGCCGCTCGTGAAGGTCGACATCCTCGTCAATGGCGAGCCGGTCGACGCGCTCTCGCTCATCGTCCACCGCGACCGGGCCCAGAGCACCGGCCGGGCGCTCACCGAGCGGCTCAAGCAGCTCATCCCGCGCCAGATGTTCGAGATCCCCATCCAGGCGGCGATCGGCAGCAACGTCGTCGCCCGGGAATCGGTCCGGGCGATGCGCAAGAACGTTCTGGCCAAGTGCTACGGTGGCGATATCACCCGCAAACGCAAGCTGCTCGAGAAGCAGAAGGAGGGGAAGCAGCGGATGAAGCGCGTCGGTTCGGTCGAGATCCCCCAGGAAGCGTTCCTGGCGATGCTCCGGATGGACGAGGCGTGAGCAACCACATCGGACGGCGCGGCGTCTGACATCGCCGTGGACGACTTCATCCTGACCCTGCGGACCCTCGCGACCGTCGGGTTCGTCCTGCTCCTGGTCCTGCTCCGGCTCGACGCCGAGCGGTTCGGCGCGGCCGAATACGACGAGCGGACGCGGGACGGCCGGGCGCCGGCGCTCCTGCCGCGACTGGCCTGGTACGTCGTCGGGTTCGGCCTCGTGGCCGCCGCTGCCGTCATCCACCCGACCTCGTCGACCGACCTGTTCCTGAGCCTGGGCGACCGGACGGGGGCCATCGTGGATGGGTTGGCCTACGGCGGGGTCGGCATCGCCCAGGCGATCGCGTTCGCCGGCCTGCGCTACCACCACCTGCGGCTCCCCGAGGTCCGCTCCTACCCGGGCTCGGTCATCAACGTCATCGGCACCGCGTTCATCGACGAAGCGACGTTCCGTGGCCTGTTCCTCGGCTTCCTCATCTTTCTCGGCGTCCAGGCCACGGCCGCGAACGCGATCCAGGCGCTCGTGTATGTGCTGACCACGCGCGTCGCGGCGCCCGGGCGCGATCGCTACATGCTCGTGCTCGTGCTCGTGATCGGCCTCGGGAGCGGCTACGTGACGTTGCATACCGGCGGGATCGGGGCGGCGTTCGTCGGGCACGCCGTGACCCGGCTGGCCGTCTTCCTCGCAACGGGCCATGCCGGCCAGCCGGCGATCCGGGGTCGCGAGACGGAGGACATCGCGCGTCGCCAGGAGACTCCGGACGGCTGGAGCGTCATCGGCGCCCGCGACTCATCGAATCAGGACCAATGAGCGGCGCGATGGGCCTTCCACTCCTCGAGGCGGAGCCGCCCGCCACGGCAGGACGGCCCGGGACGGCCAGCCTCCTCGCTCCGGCAGCGCCGCTGCCGCCCGTCGCCCTCTACGTCCATTTCCCGTTCTGCGTCTCGCTCTGCCCCTACTGCGACTTCGTCGTCATCGCCGGGGCCGGGGCGCGCGGACCGGGCAACCGCATCGCGGCGTTCGTGGCCGCCCTGCGCACCGAGATCGGGCTCCGGGCCGATGCGCTCGACGAGCGGTTCGAGGCGCCGGGGACCGGCGGCCGGCCGCCGCTCGGGTCGCTCTACCTCGGTGGCGGCACGCCCTCGCTCCTGCCGGCCGATGAGCTGGCCGGCCTGATCGAGCTCGTCGACGAGCGTTTCGGCCTCGAGCGTGGCGCCGAGGTCACGCTCGAGGTGAACCCGGGGCCGGACGAGCGCGGCGAGGCCGCGGCCCAGCATCGGGCTGGCGTCACGCGGCTCTCGATCGGTGCCCAGAGCGAGATCCCCAGCGAGCTGCGCCGGCTCGGCCGTCGCCATCGACCCATCGACGTGGCGACCACGGTCGCGGCGGCCCGGGAGGGCGGTGTCGGCTCCGTCAGCCTCGATCTCCTGTACGACATCCCGGACCAGAGCGTCTCGACCTGGATGGCCTCGCTCGAGGAGGCCCTGGGCCTGGGCCCGGACCATCTGTCGGTCTACGGGCTCACCCTCGACGATCCCGAGGCCGAGGGGCTCACGGGGCCCGACGGCGATCACCTGCCGACCCAGCGCGGCGCCCGGCGCTGGCGCGAAGATGCACGGCCGGCCCAGGACGAGGACCGGGCGGCCGCGATGTACCACCACGCGGTCGTCCGCCTCGGTGCGGATGGCTGGCGTGGCTACGAGATCAGCAACTGGGCGCGACCGGGCCACGAGAGCCGCCACAACCTCGCCTACTGGCAGCGCCTGCCATACGAGGCCGTGGGTCCCGGGGCGCACGCGTTCGACGGGCTCACCCGGCGCTGGAACGCGGCGCGCCTCGATGCCTACGTCGCCGCCCTCACCCCGCCCGACGGGTCGTCACCACGCCTGCCGCCCGGCGACGCCGAGACGCTGGACCCGGCGACCGCCGCGACCGAGGCGATCATCCTCGGGCTGCGCACCGACCTTGGCGTGGCGATCGCGGCCCTCCACGATCCCGTGGTCGTCGAGACCGTCGCATGGGCCCGCGGGCTCGAGCTCGTCACGGTCGATCCCGACGACCGGGTCCGCCTCACGACCCGTGGCCGGCTGCTGTCGAACGAGCTCTTCGCCCGGCTCGTCTGAGCCCGTCCGGCAACGACGCCGGTGAGCGTGCGGGCCCCGGTTCGCGGCCCTTCGACGCGTTGACACTCGGTTCGGACGGCTGTACGATGCCGTCAACATTCGTTAGCACTCGACACGTGAGAGTGCTAACTCCCCGAGGAGCCAGCCGTGGCGCGACGCGTTCGCCGCAGCAACGGCCCGCTGGACCTCCGAGAACAGGCGATCCTCCGGGCTGTCATCGAGGAATACGTGGCGACCGCCACACCAGTCGGCAGCGTGGCGCTCGTCGAGCGCTACGGCCTCGGCGTGTCCAGCGCGACCGTCCGGGCCATCCTCGCGGAGCTCGAGGCCGCCGGTTACCTCGACCAGCCGCACACGAGCGCGGGACGCGTCCCCACGGACCACGGCTATCGCTACTACGTCAGCTCGATCGTCGACAGCCCGCCGCTGAGCCCGGTCGAGGAGCTCATGATCCGCCACCAGTTCGGGCAGGTAGAAGCCGCCAGCGAGCACTGGTTCCGCCTCGCCGCCACCACGCTCGCCGGCCTCACCCACGCCGCCGGCCTCGCGACGCCCGCCAAACCGCGGGCCGCGCGCGTCCGCCGGGTGGACCTCGTGGCGATCCAGGACCGCCTGGCGAGCCTGATCCTCGTCCTGCGCGAGGGCTCGATCAAGCAGATCCTCCTGTCGCTCGACGAGGCCGCCGACCAGGCCGCCCTGTCCGCGGCTGCCGAGCGCCTCAATCGCCTGTTCACCGACCAGACCGCGCGGCAGATCGACGCCACGCTCGTGCGCTTCGACCCGGACGACCCCGCGAACATCCTCGTGCGCAAGGTCGCCGAGCGGATCGCCAGGTCGATGCGCGAGTTCGACACGGCGCTCATCGAGGAGTTCTTCAGCGACGGGCTGCTCAACGTCATGGAGGCCCCGGAGTTCGCCCAGAGCGACAAGCTCCGGCGGGTCTTCAGCGCGCTGGAGAACCGGGCCTGGCTCGGTGAGCTGCTGCGCGGCGTCGCCAGCTCGGGCCGCGTGCAGGTCTTCATCGGCGGCGAGAACGAGCCGCCCGAGATGCACGACGTCTCGCTCGTCCTGGCGCCGTACGGCCGGCCCGGCCGGGCGGTCGGCGTCGTCGGCGTGCTCGGGCCCACCCGGATGAGCTACGCCCACGCGATCGGCACCGTGCGCTTCGTCGGCGGGCTGATGAACGAGCTCACCGACCAGCTCTCCTGAAACGAACGCGGCCCACACCACGGAAGAGGATCCAGCACCGACCATGCCCCATCGAACACGAGCCGAAGAGCGGACGGCCGAGATCGACATCTCGCCGACGAAGCTCCTCGCCGACATCGAGCTGCTGACCAAGGATCGCGACGCGGCACTGGCGCTGGCCGAGGAATACCTCGCCGGCCTCCAGCGTGAGCGTGCCGAGTTCCTCAACTTCAAGCGTCGGACCGAGCAGGAGGGTGCCGCGGCCGCGAGCCGCGCCGCCGACTCGCTCCGGCTCAAGGTGGTCGACGCGCTCGACGACTTCGACCGGGCCATCGAGGCCCGCCCGGCCGCCCTGGCCGACGATCCGTGGGCCGAGGGCGTCGCGGCCATCGACCGCAAGCTCCGGGGCCTGCTCGAGCGCGAGGACGTCCGGCCGATGGCACCCACCGTCGGGCAGGCCTTCGACCCTCGACTGCACCAGGCGCTCAGCCACGTGCCCGGCTCCGGGCGACCAGCCGACGAGATCGTCGGCGAGTTCCAGCGCGGCTACTGGGTCGCCGATCGCGTCCTTCGACCCGCCCTCGTCGCCGTCTCGGATGGCGAGGCTTCCACCGATTCCACCTCCGCTCCGCACACGAACTAGGAGTCAGACACCAACATGGGCAAGATCATCGGCATCGACCTCGGCACCACCAACTCCGTGGTCGCGGTCATGGAAGGTGGCGAGCCGACCGTCATCGCGTCCGCCGAGGGCGGACGGACCATCCCGTCGGTCGTCGCGTTCACGAAGACCGGCGAGCGCCTCGTCGGCCAGCTCGCGAAGCGCCAGGCCGTGACCAATCCGGCCAACACCATCTACTCGATCAAGCGCTTCATGGGCCGTCGCTGGGACGACCCGGAGACGAAGCACTCGAAGGAACTCGTCCCCTACAAGGTCGAGAAGGACGCCAAGAACGACGGCGTGAAGGTCGTGCTGGCCGACGGCAAGAGCTACACGCCGCCCGAGCTCAGCGCGATGATCCTGCAGAAGCTCAAGACGGACGCCGAGGCGTACCTCGGCGAGAAGATCACCGAGGCGGTCATCACCGTCCCGGCGTACTTCGACGACACGCAGCGCCAGGCGACCAAGGATGCCGGCCGGATCGCCGGCCTCGACGTCAAGAGGATCATCAACGAGCCGACCGCATCGGCACTCGCCTACGGTCTCGACAAGAAGCACGACGAGAAGATCGCCGTCTACGACCTGGGCGGCGGCACGTTCGACATCTCGATCCTCGAGCTCGGCGAGGGCGTCTTCGAGGTCAAGGCGACCAACGGCGACACGCACCTCGGCGGCGACGACTTCGACCAGCGCGTCA
The DNA here is from genome assembly GCA_036382135.1 of Candidatus Limnocylindrales bacterium. Lineage (GTDB taxonomy): Bacteria > Chloroflexota > Limnocylindria > Limnocylindrales > CSP1-4 > C-114. Next base: position 16,936 of record DASVIK010000436.1, read on the forward strand.
TCGAGTGGCTGCTCGCCGAGTTCAAGAAGGACCAGGGCATCGACCTGCGGTCCGACCCGCAGGCCCTCCAGCGCCTCAAGGAGGCGGCCGAGAAGGCCAAGATCGAGCTGTCGTCCGCGATGTCGACGGAGATCAACCTGCCGTACGTCACGGCCGACGCATCAGGCCCGAAGCACCTGGTCATGACGATGTCGCGAGCGAAGCTCGAGGACCTCGTCGGCGACCTCATCGAGAAGACGAAGGGGCCGGTCACCTCGGCGCTCAAGGACGCCGGGCTCAAGGCGTCGGAGATCGACGAGGTCATCCTCGTCGGCGGCATGACCCGCATGCCGTCCGTCGTCGAGGCGGTCAAGGCCATGTTCGGCGGCAAGGAGCCGCACAAGGGCGTCAACCCGGACGAGGTCGTCGCCGTGGGTGCCGCCATCCAGGCCGGCGTGCTCGGCGGCGAGGTCAAGGATGTACTCCTCCTCGACGTCACGCCGCTGTCGCTGGGCATCGAGACGCTCGGCGGGGTCATGACCCGGCTCATCGACCGGAACACGACGATCCCGACCTCGAAGTCGCAGGACTTCTCCACGGCGTCGGACAACCAGAGCCAGGTCGAGATCCACGTGATGCAGGGCGAGCGCGAGTTCGCCAACGACAACAAGACGCTCGGCCGGTTCATCCTCGACGGGATTCCGCCGGCGCCCCGCGGTGTGCCCCATGTCGAGGTCACGTTCGACATCGACGCCAACGGCATCCTGGACGTGAAGGCCAAGGACCGGGCGACGGGCAAGGAGCAGCAAGTCCGGATCACGGCCTCCTCGATGCTGTCGAAGGACGACGTCGAGAAGATGGTCCGCGAGGCGTCCGACCACGCCGACGAGGACCGCAAGCGGCGCGAGGACGTCGAGACCCGCAACCAGGCGGAACAGCTCACGTACCAGGCCGAGCGCACGCTCAAGGATCTCGGCGACAAGGTCTCGTCCGAGGACAAGGCCGACGTCGAGGGCAAGGTGACGGCCCTGCGCGAGGCCCTCAAGGGCGCGGACATCGAGCCGGTCCAGAAGGCCGTGGCCTCGCTCGCCGAGGCGCTCTCGAAGGTGTCGACGAAGGCCTACCAGGCCTCGGCATCCGAGGCGTCCCCGAACGGCACTGGCGGCGAAGGTGGCGAAGGCGCCGAGGGCGGCGCGGCCGGCCACGGCGCCGGCGAGGAGACGGTCGAGGGCGAGTTCAAGGAAGTCTGAGACCGGCAACAGGATGAGACGAGCCCGGGCGCCGCGGCGGCCCCGGGCTCGTTCATGTCCGTGTCCGGGTTGGGCCCCGAGCGAGCGCCTTCTCGCCCTGTTCGATAGGAGTCAACAGATCGAGCTGATCGGCGCGGAGGCGACGCTCTGACGCCTGTTCAGGCGACCGGACTGAGCACGATCCGAGCGTGGGGAGCTCGAGCGGTACGGTCGACACGCCTCGAACTGGACCGAAACGGGGCTCGGCCGTTGACTCCTATCGAACATCCGGGCCGGGCCGGGCCGGGCCGGGCGCGGGCGGCCTGCGCTCAGCGACACGCCGTTCAGCGGCTGGCCAACGGCTCGGGAAGGCGGATCGGCGGGAGGAGCAC
>DASVIK010000437.1:0-4195 GCA_036382135.1 Candidatus Limnocylindrales bacterium
CCCGGCGCGGCGGGATCCGAGATGGCCGTCGCACCCGGCGTGCGCTTCGAGGTGAAGCTGAACGCGTACGTGTGCGTGGCCTGCCGCGAATCCCAGAAGATCTGCTTCATCGTCTTCGACGAGTGGAACAGGTCGGCGAGGATGAATGACGGGTTCCCGCGCGGCTCGGCGAACACGACGTCGGCGCCGGTCCGCAGGAAGCCTGCCCCGAAGTTGTCGATGCGCTGCGTCGCGACGGTCCGCGACGGGTCGGCCCGGCCGATCTCGGAGTTGCCGGCCGAGTAGCACAGGTGGTTGAGGATCACGACCGCGTGGGGGGCCATGCGGATGTACCTGACGAGGTACGACTCACCGTAGTACGTGACGTTGCTGTTCCCATGGCCGGCCGCGGCGTTCAGGCCGAGGCCATCCTTGGAGGTCGCCCGGAACGGGGCATACGGGCTGGGCCAGCCGTTGCCGTGCCCGAGGTAGATCAGGAGGTCGGCGCCCTTGAGCGCGGCACGGACCTTCGACCAGGTCGCATTCGGGCTGTAGATCTGGGTGACAACGGCGCCGTACGACCTGGCCTGGGCGGCCAGCGCGCGCCCGTCCGCGATGTACTTCGCGGTCTGCGATTCCACGGGCCCGGCGACGACGACGACGTGGATGGCGGTCGCCGCGCTCGTGCTGGCGGGCAGGATGCCCAGGGCCGCGACGCCCAGGGCGGCCGCCGCAAGGGGCACGAGCCGGGTGAGCCGGCGGCGGCGCGGGGCGACCGCGAGGGTCTGCGCGGAGGTGAGCTCCGATGCCGAGCGAACGGATCGAACTGACGCCCGTTGGGCGCCGTCATGCGTCAAATGCAATGTCGTGCTCCTTGCTGCCGGACGCCGCGCGCGAGTCGCGACGACGCTGGGACCGGGTCGCCCAAGGCAGGAGGACGGGGTGGAAGGAGGGTGGTCCGAACCGGGTGAGCGGGTCCGGAGGCCTGCCTGAAGGCGACAGTCTTCTGTTAGCCCCGTCTGCGGCGCATCGAGCGCCTGGCGGTAGTATGGCACCCACGCGGCCTCCGGCACCATGGGTTGCATGTCCCTGCCGGCATCGGACGATCGGAGCGGCTCACCGGCCGTCGTCGCACCGCCGCAGATGGGCCGTCACCGCGGGTGGATGACGATCGCCCGTCGTCGCTCACGGATCACCCGAGGCGCACATGATCGACCGCTCCCACGTTCGCACCGCGCTGCTCGGGCTCGTGCTCAGCGCCGTACTCGTGGTGGGCCTGGTCGGCTCCGCCTCCGATCGGACCGACCAGCGAGCCGACCTCGGCTCGTCCGCGTCGCCGACCGCCTCGTCCGACGTGGTGCCGTCGCCCTCGCCCCTCAGCCCCGACCAGGTCGTCCACCGGCCGACCGAGGTGTTCGGTTTCCTTCCCTATTGGTCGATGGCGGACTGGACGGACGGCTATCTCCGCTACGACCTGCTCACGACGATCGCCTTCTTCGGCGTGGGCGTCCGGCAGAACGGGACGCTCATCACGAGCGGCGCAGGGTACGACGCCCTTCTCAGCCCGCGGGCCGCGACGATCATCGAGCACGCCCACGCCAACGGGGTCCGGGTCGTCGTCACGTTCGAGTCGTTCGGCGTCGCCCGCAACCACAAGTTCCTCGCGAGCGTCCCCGCCCGGACCACGTTCGTGACGGAGGCATCGGCGTTCGTCGCCGCGCATGGCCTCGACGGCCTGAACCTCGACATCGAGGGGCTGGACGGCGTCGATCGGCCGGCGTTCGGCCTGCTCGCCGGGGCGACCGCGACCGCGATCCACGCGGCGGACCCGGCCTCCGAGATCAGCGTCGCCGTGAACGGCAACGTCAGCGGTGCGCGGATGGCCCAGATCGCCCTGGCCGCCGGCGTGGATCGGGCGTTCCTCATGGGTTACGCCTATCGCGTCGCCGCGTCGCCGTCCGCGGGCGCCATCGCCCCCTTCTCGGGCATCGGCACGCCACTGGACCTCGTGAAGAGCCTCGACCTGTTCGAGGCGAACAAGGTGCCGGCGGAACGCATCATCCTGGGCCTGCCGTACTACGGGATGACGTGGCCGACCCTGACCGACGAGCTGCACGCCGCGCGCCAGCCCGACAAGGCCGGGTTCGGGCGCGGCGTCGCGTTCCGGCCGCGAACGATCGTCGCGTCGGGTCCGCCGGCCGGCTCGACCCTCGATTACGACCTCGTGGAGCAGGTCGCGCGACTCACCTGGTTCGATGCGGCCAAGGGCACCTGGTACCAGACGTACTACGACGATCCCGCCACGCTCGCCCCGAAGGAGCACCTCGCGGTGGAGCGCGGCCTCGCGGGCGTCGGCATCTGGGCCCTCGGCGACGACGCGGGCCAGCCCGGCTACTGGGAGACGATCGCCGCGACCCTCGACATCGGTTCGCCCGGCGGCTCGCCCGCGCCGGGTGCATCGGCTTCGCCCTCCGCGTCACCATCGCCGTTCGCGTCACCATCGCGGTCCGCGTCGCCATCGTCCTCCGCGTCCCCGAGTGCGTCGCCGTCGACCGCGCCGCCCAGCGCACCGAAACCGTCGCCATCGTCCGGTTGACCGCCGGGTCGCGCTCGCCGGCACGACGCCTCGTCGAACCCTCGCCCGGCGTTCGGGTAGACTCCCCACGGGCCGCGCCGCTCGACATCTGACGCTCCGGCGCAGCCTCGACGCTGAACGCGCCGCCCGAGCCGCATCGCCCACCGGAGCCCGCACGCTTGTCCTTCGCCAACCTCGGCCTGTCGCCCGACCTCCTCCGCGCCGTCGCCGAGGAGGGCTACACGATCCCGACACCCATCCAGCTGCAAGCCATCCCGCTGATCCTCGAGGGGCGCGACCTCCTCGCGGCGGCCCAGACCGGCACCGGCAAGACCGCCGCCTTCGTGCTGCCGATCTTCGAGCGCCTGCGCTTCCACGCCAACTCGAGCTTCAGCCCGGCCCGCCACCCGGTCCGCGTGCTCGTCCTCACGCCGACCCGCGAGCTGTGCATGCAGGTCGAGCAGATGGCGATCGACTACGGCCGCTACGTCCCGCTCCGCGTCGCCAGCGTCTTCGGCGGGGTGCCGATCGAGCCGCAGCTCAAGGAGCTCCGTGCCGGCGTCGAGTTCCTCGTCGCCACGCCGGGTCGCCTGCTCGACCATGTCGGCCAGCGCACGGTCAACCTCGGCCAGGTCGAGATCCTCGTGCTCGACGAGGCCGACCGGATGCTCGACATGGGCTTCATCCCGGACATCCGCAAGATCCTCGCCCTGCTGCCGGACAAGCGCCAGAACCTGCTCTTCTCGGCCACCTTCAACGACGAGGTGCGGTCGCTCTCGAGCGCGTTCATGTCGCACCCGGCCACGGTCGAGGTCGCGCCACGCAACACGACGCTCGAGGCGATCCGCCAGATCGTCTATCCGGTCGACCGGGACCGCAAGGAGGCGCTCCTCGCCCACCTCATCCGGCGCGACGACCTGCGGCAGGTCCTCGTGTTCACCCGGACCAAGATCGCCGCCAGCCGGCTCGCCGCGCGGCTCGATCGCGACGGCATCGAGGCGGTCGCCATCCACAGCGACCGGACCCAGCCCGAACGGACCCGCGCCCTCGAGGCGTTCAAGAACGGCGAGCTGCGGGTGCTCGTCGCGACCGATGTCGCCGCGCGCGGCCTGGACATCGAGGACCTGCCCCACGTCGTGAACTTCGAGCTGCCGCCCCACCCGCAGGACTACATCCACCGTATCGGGCGGACCGGACGGGCCGGCGCGACCGGTGAGGCCATCTCGCTCGTCTCGCTCGATGAGGCCGAGTACCTGCGGGCGATCCAGCGCCTCCTGCGCAAGGCGATCCCCTGGCAGGTCGAGGAGGGCTTCGTCCCGCACCGCGACCGCGAGGACCCACCGGAGCCGGCGCGGCCGCCGCGTGGCGGAAGCGGCAGCCGCGGGGGTGGCCGAAGCAGCGGCGGCGGGGCCCCGCCGCGTCGATCGCCGGGGCGGGCCGCCGCGAGCGGCTGACCCACTCATAGCGGCCGACCTCGTCCAGAGGTGCCGGCGATCCGTGAGTGCCGGTGCGCGGCCAAGAAGTGCGCCCGGGGACCGCTACGGGCCGGGAAGCCGCAAATCGCGGTCAGAAGTGCGCCCGGAGACCGTGTTATCTGCTCCCGAGCCCGGAATCGCGGCCACACTCGCGCCTGAAGACTCG
>DASVIK010000438.1:0-4987 GCA_036382135.1 Candidatus Limnocylindrales bacterium
GGGCTCGTTCGCGACGGGGAGGCGTACTGGGACGACGCCTGGCCATGGCTCGAGTCGCGGCGCTGGATGAAGCCTCGGGCGCTCTGACGACGATGGTCAGGTTGACATAGGGCCCTCGTCGCGTCACGCTCCCCGCGGCCCGACTCAAGACCCACGGGCGCCCTGAAGGAGAACCCACATGATCCGTCGCCTGGCCGCATGCCTGGCGGTTGTCGCGATCGTCGCCGGCGCCTGCGGTGGTACGTCCGCACCCGCCCTGACCGATCCCAAGGACATCCTCACCCAGTCCGTCGCCTCGCTCTCGACGCTGAAGTCCGCGCACGTCCATCTCGACGTGGCCGGCACGTTCAACGCGGACCTGCAGGGCACCGGCACGCCGACCGCGATCGACCTGCAGGGAACGACGGCCGACATGGACATCGACCTCCCGAACAAGAAGATCCACGCGTCGTTCGGCGTGCCGGCCCTGCTGGGCCTGAGCGGCGACCTCATCCAGATCGGCTCCGACCAGTACATCAAGATCAGCCTCGTCGGTCCGAAGTACAAGAAGTCCACCACGCCCACGTCGACGACCGCGTCGTCGTCGCCGCCGACCGATCCGCAGACGGTCATCGCCGGGCTCAAGGACGGGCTCTCGAAGCTCACGACGCCGCCGGTCAAGGACGCCGATGAGAAGGTCGGCGACCAGGACTGCTACAAGGTCACCCTCAAGCTCACCGCGGCCGACCTGTCGGGGGCCGGGGCACCGCTCCCGTCGGGCACGACCGGGGACGGGACGATCGACGTCTGGGTCCGCAAGAACGACCTTCGTCCGGCCAAGCTCCTGGCCACGATCAACGCCGGGACGCAGGGCACCCTCACGGTCACCGTCACGATCTCGAACATCGACTCGGCGGTGACGATCGACGCACCGCCGGCCGACCAGATCGACACGACGCCGTAGTCGGGTCCGAACGACGGATGCAGCGCCGATGGGCGACGGGCCTCGCGATCGTGGCCCTCGCCCTCGGCGGCTGCCACCCCGCCGCGTCCGCGTCGGCCCAGGGTGACGCGCGCGACCTCCTCGACCGGGCTGTCGCCACGTTCGCGGCGCTCCGGACGGCCCATGCCCACGTCGAGCTGGCCGGCACCTTCCAGCTCGACCTCGACGGATCGGGGAAGGTGAAGGCCGTCGACCTGGCCGGGGCGACGGTGGATGCCGACGTCGATCTCACCAACGACCGCGGAAAGGTCGCCTTCGCGGTCCCCGCCTACCTCGATCTCGGCGGCGACATCGTCCAGATCGGTCCGCAGCGCTACGTGCGCACCGGCGTCGGGGCGAAGTACGTCCGATCGATCGACCCCCTGCCGGCCCCGGCATCGGTCGTCGGCCACCTCGAGGACGTCGTCCGGACGCTCCAGGCCGCCCCGGTACAGGGAGCGGACGAGGGCTGCGGCACCGAGCAGTGCTCGAAGATCAGCGTGACCCTGGACGGGGTCGACCTGTCCGGGACGGGCCTCCCCGTCGCGGCCGCCACGGCCGGGCGGACGACGATCGATCTCTGGGTGCGCCAGAGCGACGCGCGCCCGGTCAAGGTGGCGGCCGTCTTCGACGGGGGCGACGCGGGCAAGCTCTGGGCCACGATCACGTTCTCGGCGTTCGATGTGCCCGTCGCCGTCGTCGCGCCGCCCGCGGACGAGATCCAGGTCACGTCCGTCTCGCCGTCGGCGGGCCCGTAGCCGGACTGGTCGGTCAGGCCCGTGGTCGCGTGGCGGTCGCGAGGTAGCGGCGCCACGGGTCCGCCAGCCGTTCGAGCGGGCCCTGGTGCGCCCGTTCGACCCGGTCCACCTCGCGCAGCGAACGGACCCGGACACGCTCCAGGCCCGCGTCCGCGAGCACGGCCGCGATCGCCGCGGTCCCGGCCTGGCGGGCGAGGGGCAGCCGGGCGAGCTGGTCGGCCCGATACGGGTGCTCGTGCGCGCCGGGGGCCGGATGGCGCTCCAGCCAGCGGCCGGCCAGGTCGCCGGCCAACCGCAGCGCGAGCGGTCGCCGGGGATACCAGCCGTCGATGACCGCGACCAGCCCGCCGGGGACGACCGCGCTCCGCCAGGCGGCGACGGCGCGCCCCGGATCGGGCAGGGTCCACACGAGGTGGCGGGCGACGACCGCGTCGAAGCTCGCGTCGAGGACCGCTGGCGCGGCCGCGTCGCCTTCGATCCAGGTGACCGCAAGCCCGGCGTCGAGGGCCCGGCGGCGGGCCACCGCGAGCATCCCCGGCGAGAGGTCGAGGCCGGTGACCTCGTGGCCGAGCTCCGCGGCGAGCAGGGCGAACACGCCGGTGCCCGTCCCGATGTCCAGGACCCGCAGGCGGGGCACGGCGGAATGAGCCGGGTCGCCGAGGATCGCCGCCACGGTGCGGCGCCAGGCGCGCCGCTCGTCGTCGTGGCGGATCCCGTGGCGGGGCAGCTGGTCGTAGCTTCGGGCGCCCGCGTCCCACGTCGCCACGAGCTCCCGCGACAGGGGGTCCGGGTCGGCCTCGTGCGTCATCCCCGCGAGGATAGCGGCGCGGGGAGGGTCGCCGCCCGCGTCCGGGCGGATCGCGCCGGGCGGTATCCGCGCCACGGGCCGGAGTGGGCGCCCGGTGACCGGCCGCCGATACAATCGGACCGTGCCACCCAGCGCTTCCCGACGACCCGACGGCCCGGCCTCGAAGGGCGCCCGGCGGGCCCCGTCCCACGTTCCTGACGATCCCGTCGGGGACCTGCCGTCCCCGCCGGAGCTGTCGTTCGACGATCTCGCGATCGGCGCGGACGCGGCCACGCCCGGGAGCGACGAGGCCTGGTTCGACCTCGGCCGGGAGCCCGCCCTCATCGCCGAGCCGACGGCATTCTGGGACGATGCGCCCCTCCCGTCGGAACCCGCCGTCTCGGCTCCCGCCCCCAGCGCGTCGGAGCGCGTGGCCGCCACGAAGGCGCTCGCCGCACGCATCACGGCCGACCTGAACCCGGAACAGGCGCGCGCGGTCACGACCACCGACGGCCCGCTGCTCATCCTCGCGGGGGCCGGCTCGGGCAAGACCCGCGTGCTCGCCCATCGGGTGGCCTACCTCGTCGGCGTGCGTGGCGTGCCGCCCTGGCAGATCCTCGCCGTCACCTTCACGAATCGGGCCGCCGGGGAGTTGCGCGAGCGGATCATCGCGCTCATCGGCGAGCGCGCCGGGCGGGACGTCCAGGCCGGCACGTTCCACGCCCTGTGCGCCCGGGTCCTGCGGCGCGACGGGGAGGCGATCGGCATCGGCCGCAACTTCGTCGTCTACGACACGGACGACCAGGGTGCCCTCATGAAGCGGATCCTCGCCGACGAGGGCGTGGAGGCCAAGGGCCCGACCCGACCGAGCGCGATCCTCGGCCGGATCAGCCGGGCGAAGAACGAGATGGTCGACCCGTCCGAGATCGACGAGTACATCCCGATCACGGGTGGCCGGATCGCCGTGGCGCGCCTGGCCGGCCTGTACCGCGAGCGGCTGGCGGCGGCCAACGCCCTGGACTTCGACGACCTGCTCCTGGCCGCCGTCCGCCTGTTCAGCGAGTCCCCGGAGGCGCTCGCGCGCTACCACGAGCGCTGGCGCTACCTGCACGTCGACGAGTACCAGGACACGAACCGGCCGCAGTACCTGTGGATCAAGGCACTCGCCGCCAAGAACCGCAACCTCGCCGTCGTCGGCGACGACGACCAGTCGATCTACGGCTGGCGAGGGGCCGACATCCGCAACATCCTCGATTTCGAGCGCGACTATCCCGACGCCGTCGTCGTCAAGCTCGAGCAGAACTACCGGAGCACGCAACTCATCCTCGACGCGGCCCACGCGGTCGTGTCGCGCAACACGGCACGGACCGAGAAGAAGCTCTGGACGTCGAATGCGGGCGGCCGCCTCATCCGCCGGTACGAGGCGTACGACGAGGACGACGAGGCCGAGTGGATCGCCCGGCGGATCGAGGAGCTCGTGGGCGGCGGTTCGGTGCTCACCCGGCGCGCCGACGACGACGCGGAGAAGCTCACGGCCACCGATGTCGCGGTGATGTACCGGATGAACGCGCAGTCGCGAGCCGTCGAAGAGTCGTTCCTGCGGTACCGGATCCCGTACCAGCTCGTCGGCGGGACCCGGTTCTACCAGCGGCGCGAGGTCAAGGACGCCCTGGCCTATCTGCGAGTGCTGCGCTCGGACACGGACGTCGTCAGCTTCGAGCGGATCATCAACGTGCCCTCCCGCAAGATCGGCGACAAGACGCTCGAGGCCCTTCGGGGTGCCGCGGCGCGCGGCGGCCTGTCGACCTGGGAGGCGATCGAAGCGGCCATCGCCGGCACCCACGGCCTCGAGACGCTCGGCGCGCACGCCCGGAAGTCGATCACCGACTTCGCGATCCTCGTCAAGCGCCTGCGGGCCCGGATCGGGGTCCTGGGGTTGCCTGAGCTCGTCGATGAGGTGCTCGAGCAGTCCGGCTACCGGGCGATGCTCGCCGACGGGACCGAGGAGGGCGAGGAGCGCTGGGCGAACCTGCTCGAGTTGCGCGAGGTCACGACTCGCTACGACGACCTGTCGCCCGAAGACGCCCTCGACCGGCTGCTCGAGGAGACCGCGCTCGTCGCCGATCAGGACTCCTACGAGGGCGAGACCGAGAAGGTGACCCTCATCACGCTCCACGCGGCGAAGGGCCTCGAGTTCCCGGTCGTGTTCATCGCCGGCCTCGAGGAAGGCGTCTTCCCGACCAGCCGGGCGATCGACGCCGAGCGCGAGATGCCCGCCCGATCCGCGCCGATGGAGGAGGAGCGCCGGCTCGCCTACGTCGGCATCACGCGGGCGAAGCGGCGGCTGTTCCTGTCGCACGCCTGGCGACGGGCGACGTGGGGCGGCGGCGGGATGAGCGTCCCGTCCCGGTTCCTGCTCGAGATCCCGCCGGAGCTGATGACCGGGCCGCGGCTCCACGGGTCCGGCGACATGGGCGCGGA
>DASVIK010000439.1:0-3645 GCA_036382135.1 Candidatus Limnocylindrales bacterium
TGGTCGGTCGCCACGATGTCCAGCGACCCGTCCGCCAATCCTGCCCACATCGCGTCGCGATCCGCGGCCGAGCGCAACGGCGGCGAGATGACGTACCGGATCGCCTGGGCGTCGGTCCCCTCGTAGCGGTCCGCCGTGAACGTCAGGTAATGCGGGCACGTCTCGGCCGAGGCCCGGATCCCGGCGGCCTTCGCCCGACGGACCTCGTCGAGCGCCGCCGCCGATGAGAGGTGGACGATGTGGATGGGCGCGTCGGCCGCCCCGGCGAACGCGAGCGCTCGGTGGGTCGCCACGGCCTCGGCCTCGCACGTCCGGGAGGCGGCATGGTCGCGGGGTCGCGTGTCGCCCCGGGCAAGCGCCGCCGCCACGCCGGCATCGATGAGGACCGGGTCCTCGCAATGGACCTCGAGCAGGCCGCCGGCCCGCGCCATCGCGCCGAGCGCGTCGAACAGCCGCCGGTCGTCGAGCCGGAAGTCGTACACCATGAACGCCTTGGCCGTGGGCACGCCGCCGTCGACGACGACCGGGATCTCGGCGATCGGGTCGGCCATCGCGCCGAGGATCGCCAGGCTCGGCGCCACGTCCACCGCCGCGTCCGACGACGTGACCGATCGCCATTCGCGGAGACCGGTCGCGAGCGAGGCCTGCGCGGCCGGCGAGGAACCCGTGCTCGGGTTGTTGAACGCCAGGAGCGTCGTCGTGCCGCCGAACGCCGCAGCCACGGTGTCCTGGAAGAACCGGTCGGGCTCGGCGTCGGAGGCGACCCGCGTGTGGGTGTGGACGTCGATGACGCCGGGCAGGACGAGGAGACCATCGGCCGCGACAACCTGACGGGCGGTGGCGACGGCGCGAGCACCGACCTCGGGCTCCACTACGGACTCGATGCGACCGCCGGTCACCAGGACATCGGCCGGTCGCGATCCACCCACGGTCACGACGGTCCCGCCCCGGACGAGCAGGTCGCTCATGCGACGAGGAGCAGGGTCACCGCCAGCGACGGCGGCGGGCGATCCGGCGGACCGGCGCGAACGGGCCCATGAGCCGCCGGCCACGGCCGACGATCCGGGTCCGCCTGAAGAGGGCGACCCGCAGGACGAACGCCGCGAGCACGAGGATGCCGATGACGACCAGGCCCACGCTAGGTCTCCTCGATGACGATGGCCTGGGCGCCTTCCCAGAGGCAGCGGCGCCCGACCTCGCGCAGCCGGTCGGCCCAACCCTCGTCGGCCTCGATCGTGGCGAAGTGGTTGGCCGCGAGCTGGCCCACCTTCGAGCTCGTCGTGCAGGCCCCGTACGGGAAGAAGATCTCGCACTCGCTGATGCCCCCCGGGTACAGCGCGAGGTGGCCGGGTGCGGGGTGCGAGGTGTGGTTCTCGTAGTCGATCCCGGGCCGGAACTCGCCATACGGGATCCAGGTCGATTCGCCGCTCCAGCGACAGTGGATGAGCGAGCTGCGGACCGGCAGCATCCGGCGGATCGCCGTGACCGTCTGCGGGGCCGCCTCCTCCCAGCGAGCGGTGAAGGCAAGGTCGCCGACGCGGATCGAGAGGTCAGCCACGACCCGAGCATACCCGACGGGATGACGCGCGAGGCGTCGGCTACAGTGCCCGCATGGCCGACGCCCAGCCGACGATCTCGACCCATGTCCTCGACACCGGGCGCGGCCGTCCCGCGGCCGGCCTCAAGGTGACGCTCTTCAAGCTCGAGAGCGACGGGCGGCCCATCCGGGTGAGCGAGACGCTCACCGACGACGACGGCCGCGTGCGCGACCTGCTCGGCCGGCCGCTGATGGCCGGCGTGTACCGCCTCCGATTCGACGTCCCCGATGGGGCGCCGGTCTTCTTCCGGACGATGGCCGTCGACTTCGAGATCACCGACACGTCACGGAGCTATCACGTGCCGCTCCTGCTCGCGCCGTTCTCGATGAGCACGTACCGGGGGACCTGAGTGGCGGCGCCGCTCGCGCGCGACCCGGTGGGGATGGACATCCGGTCACTCGACGCCTGCGAGGCCGCGGCGTTCACGGCGGCGGTCGCGCCACTCTTCGAGGGCGCGCCACGGTTCCTCGCCCGCCTGGCGGCGGCGCGTCCGTTCGGCTCGCCCGAGGCGCTGTTCGCCGCGGCCCGGTCGATCGCGGGCGCGATGCCGCGCGAGGAGCAGCTCGAGCTCATCGACGCGCATCCCCGGTTGGGCGCGGCGCCGGCCACCGTCTCCGCGCTGTCGTTCCGCGAGCAGGGCTACGACCGCGAGGCGGCCGAATCCCGGGCGGCCGATGCGGCCATGGAGCGAGGCAGGGGCGCCGCCGAGCTCGATCGGCTCAACGCCTCCTACGAGGCGCGCTTCGGGTTCCGCTACTGCGTGTACGTGGCCGGTCGATCGCGCGAGGCGCTCCTGCCCGACATGCGCGCCGCGCTCGACGCCGACCCGGAGGCCGAGCTCCGCCGGGCGCTCGACGCGGTCATCGACATCGCCGCCGACCGATACGCCATGCTTGGAGGCACCCGTGATCGAGCTCGGTGACAACCGCTACGGCAAGCAGGCGATCCGGCTCGTCCGGGTGATCAAGGGCGCCGAGCGCGACGTCGTTCGCGACCTGACGGTCGGCATCACGCTCGAGGGCGCGTTCACCGCGTCGTACGTCGCCGGCGACAACAGCGACGTGGTCGCCACCGACACGATGAAGAACACGGTGTACGCGTTCGCCCGCGACCGGTTCGACGGTTCGATCGAGGCGTTCGGACGGACGCTGGCCGAGCACTTCTCCGGGTTCGAGCAGGTAGAGCGGGCGACCGTCTCGCTCCGGGAGCATCGATGGGAGCGGCTCGTGGTGGGCGTCGGCGAGCCCGCCCCGGACGCGTTCGCGCGCGACGGGTCGTGGACCCGCGTCGCGACGGTGGTGTCCGCGCGGGATCGCGTGAGCGTGGAGGCCGGCATCGAGGACCTGGCGGTCATGAAGACGGCGAAGTCGTCCTTCACCGGCTTCCCGCGCGATAGCTATACGACGCTGCCCGAGTCGACCGACCGGATCATGGCCACGCAGGTGAGTGCCCGGTGGCGCTATGCGTCGCCGGACATCGACCACGACGCGGTCTTCGAGGCCGTCCGGTCCACGTTCCTCGAGGTCTTCGCGGAGCACGAGAGCCCGTCCGTGCAGGCCTCGATCTGGATCATCGGCCGGGCGATCCTCGAGCGCCATCTCGAGCTCGACGAGATCACGATGGCCCTGCCGAACCTCCATCACTGGCTCGTCGACCTGGCACCGTTCGACCTGGACAACCCGGCACTCGTCTTCATCTCGACGCGCGAGCCGCACGGCCTCATCGAGGCCACGGTCCGGCGGAGCTGAGTCGCGCTGACTCGGGGCGGCCCTGATGCGAGACATGGCGGTTCCTGACGCGGGCGCGGAGCATCTGACGATTCCAGGACGGGCCAAGCGGCCCTTGTGCGGTCGAGCCGCGCCGGCTCAGCCTCCAACGCCAGTGAAGACCGATGCCGCCCGTCCCAGCGACGCCTTGACGGTCCCGCTGCGCGTGCGCCGGCCCGGCCCTGTCGACCGCGATCGGGCGATCCTCGCGCTGGCGGACCTCGCTTGGCTCGGTCGACCGACGGATGCACCACCGGACGCGCCGCAGCTGCGGCGCGTCG
>DASVIK010000440.1:0-8349 GCA_036382135.1 Candidatus Limnocylindrales bacterium
CCATCGCGACGACCTGGCGCTGCCGCGTCCCGTCCCCGCTCACCCGGTCCTTCCTCCGTTGTTCCTGCGTCGCCGACGCACCCGAACCGATGGCCGCACCGTAGGCAGGCCGGTGGGTACCCGTCAACTACGATAGGCGGGCCTCGGCGGCGAGGCGTTTCAGGAGGATCGAGCGGTGGAGGAATCCGTCGCGGCGCGCAGCGGAGCTTCCCCGGAGCCACTGCTCGATACGCCGGTGTTCAGCGCGACGACGGTGGTGGCGGCGTGCCTGTCGTTCGTCCTCATCGGGGCACTCGGCGCCTTCTACGGACCCCTCATCCCGGTCTTCGAGGTCCGCTACGGCATCGGGCCGTCGGCCGCCGCGGCCGTGCTCAGTGCTCACGCTGTCGGGGCGCTGCTCGGCGTCCTCGCGGCATCCCAGGCGCTGCGCATTCTCACCAACCGCTCGTTTCTCGTGGCGTCGCTCGCGATCCTCGCCGTGGGTTTCCTCGTCTTCGCCGCCGCGCCCGCGTGGTGGGCGGTCCTCGCGGGAGCGGGGATCCTCGGTTTCGGCTTCGGGGCCCTCGACCTTGGCGTGAACCAGCTGTTCGCCTACAGCTTCGGGGCCCGGGCGGGGACGATGCTCAACGTCCTCAACGGCGTGTACGGGATCGGGGCGGTCGCCGGGCCGCTGCTCGTCGCGACGGTGGCGCCCGGCGGGATCGGCCCGCTGTACCTGGGCTGCGCCGTGTTCGCGGCCGTCCTGATCGTGCCCCTCCGGCGCGTCCGGGGCGACGGGACGCCGTCCGACGGGAAGGGGGCGTCGGCGGTCGGCCGGACCGGCGGGCGCGGGGTCGTGCTGACGGTCGGGCTCTTCGCGATCGCGTATGCGCTCTACGTCGGCGTCGAATCGGGCGTGGGTGGCTGGGAGCCGAGTCACCTGGCGGCCCTCGGCCTCTCGGCCGCGGCGGCATCGTCGGCGACCTCCGCGTTCTGGCTCGGCCTGACCGCCGGCCGCTTCCTCATCGCGCCGGTCGCCCTCCGGGTGCGGCCCGCCCGGATCGTCCTGATCTCCATCGGGGCCGGGATCGTCACGCTCGCCCTGGCCACGATCCCGGGCCTGGCCCCCGTCGCCTACGCGGCCACGGGCCTCGCCATCGCGCCGATCTACCCCACGGGGATCGCCTGGCTCGCGGGCGCGACGCCGGGCCGTCGGACCCCGACCGTGTATCTCGTCGGCGCATCGATGATCGGGGCGGCCATCTTCCCACCTCTCGTCGGGCTGGCGATCCAGGACCTCGGGACGGCCGTGACGCCCGTGGCCCTCGCCATCCTCGCGGTCGGATCCGCCTCCGCCTTCGCGGGCGTGGCGGTCACCGGCCGGCGGCTTCGAGGTGCGCCAGGACCATCGTGACGACCTCCGACGGCGCCCGGTCGTCGACGGCGACGACGAGCGGTCGCAGGGCCTCAAGGAGCGGGTAGCGCGCGGCGGCCTGGCCGGCGAGCGCAACCGCCTGATCCGGGCCCAGGTCGCGGCGATGGCCGGCCCGGCGCGTCCGTCGAGCGAGGGTCGCGGGTTCGGCCCGCAACCAGACGAGGAGCACGCCCGGATCGCCCAGGGCGGACCGCAGTACCGGATCGTCGATCGTGCTCGCGGCGGCGCAGATCACGCTCGGGCCGGGGGCGGCGACGGCATCGGCGAGGTGGGCCGCCTCGAGCCGGTGGAGCTCGACGGTGCCGCGCTCCACGTCCAGCTGCCGGGCGGTGCGGCCCGTCGCCGCGCGAAGGTCCGCGTCGGAGTCACGCAGCGGCCAGCCGAGGCGCCCCGCGAGCCCGCGGCCCACGGTGGTCTTGCCGGCGCCCATGAGACCGAGCAGGACGACGTGCCGGATCACCGCGTCGGTCTCGTCACGGCGGCCGTCCGGCACCGGCTCCCGTCCTCCCGCCCACCGCCACGGTCCGCGGACGGTCAGGCCGGGTCGGCGTCGCCGGCGGCCCGCTTCTCCCAGCCCGGAACGAACAGCTGGAGGCGAGCGCCGGTCGCCGGGTGCGCGGCGCAGACGTCGTGGTCGAGGCGGACGCCAAGCCCCGGCCGATCGGACACGCCGAAACAGCCGTCCTCCCGCGAGACCGTGGGCGCCTCGTCCACCAGCGTCATGACCCACGGGTCGGCGAAGTCGTTGAAGTGCTCGAGGATCCGGACATTGGGGGTCGCCGCGGCGAACTGGATGTTGGCGGCCGTGGCCACCGGGCCGCAGACGTTGTGTGGCGCGAGCTCCAGGTCGTGCGCATCGGCCCAGCCGGCCAGCCGCTTCATCGGCAGGAAGCCGCCGAAATGGCTGAGGTCGCACTGGACGATGTCGAGGGCGTCGCCGTCGATGAAGCCGCGCATGTCCGGCAGGGCGTGGACGCGTTCGCCGCTCGCGATCGGGATGATCGTCGCGGCGCGCACGCGGCGCAGCGGTTCGGGGTTCTCGGGCGGGACCGGTTCCTCGATCCAGGCCGGCCGGTACAGCTCGAGGTCCCGGGCGAGGGAGATGGCCTCGGCCGCGGTGAACCGGCCGTGCATCTCGATCATCAGCTCGTTGTCCGGCCCGATGGCCGACCGGACGGCATCGACGGTCGCCAGCGACAGCCGCCGCTCCGGCTCCGAGAGGTGCCCGATCGCGGCCCCGAACGGATCGAGCTTGAGGGCCCGATAGCCGCGCCCGACGACCCCCGACGCGAGCTCGGCGATCCGGACCGGATCGCGCTCCGCCTGGTACCAGCCGTTCGCATAGGCCGGGATGCGCTCCCGGAAGCGCCCGCCGAGGAGGCGATGGATCGGTACGCCGAGCGACTGGCCCATGAGGTCCCAGGAGGCCATGTCGAAGGCCGACAGCGCCGATTGGGAGACCTCGCCCGGCCGGCCGTACTCCCCGCGCCCGAACTGCCAGCCGAGGCGCTCCACCTCGAATGGGTCCGTGCCGATGACGTAGCGCGGGCCGAGCTCGCGGAGGCAGGCGACGAGGGTCTCGGTCTTGTTGACCATCCGGACCTCGCCGAGGCCGGTCAGGCCGTCGTCCGTGGTCAGTTCGACGAACGTGAGCTCGCGCCACGGCGCGCCGACGACCGTCACCCGGAGGTCCACGATCTTCATCGGCGAATCGTACCCACCGGACCGGGCGGGCGTTGCGTGCCGGCGTGGGTGGCCCTCGCTCCCGATCCCTTGCCCTACGGCAGGCCCCAGTGCGCCTGGTCGGTCAGGACCGTGTCGGCGGCGACCTGCTGAAGGGACGCGGTCGTCTCGTTCGGCAGGCCGGCGGCATATGCCAGGCCGACCGGGCTCTGGTGGAAGAGCGCGGCATAGAACACGCAGGCGGCAAGGTAGGTTCCGGCCACGCTCGGATGGCTGCCGTCGTCCTGCCACAGCCCGGGTCGCGCGTTCCGGGCGACAACGGTCGACCACGCCGCCCCGGCCGGCGCCACGGGCACGCCGAGCTCCCCGGCGATCGCGAGGTAGCCCTGGTCGATGGCGGTCTGCATGCTCGCGTAGTCGGGCAGGCGGTTCTCCGGCCAGCCGTCCCGGTGGGCCCAGGTGAGGAAGAACATGGGCCGCGCTCCCGCGAGGCGGACCGTGCGCACGAGGTCCCGCGCGGCCGGGAACATCTGGCCGGTCCGGAACTGCTCGATCGCCGGGATCTCGCTCTGCTCCTGGAGGACGGCGACATCCCATCTCGCCGAGGCGAGCGTCGCCTGGGTCGCGGAGGACTTCACGTGGTCGGCCAGCGTCCAGCCGCCCTCGGCGGCCATGCCGGTCTCGATCTGGTGGCCGCCGGCCCGGGCGAGCCCCGCGACCATCGCCGGCAGGTCGTTGACGTACGTATAGCTGTTGCCGATGAAGACGACCCGCGTGCAGGCCACCTGGGCGTTCGCACAGCCCGCGGCCGGTGCACAGCCAACGGGCAGGACGAGGACGAGGCAGCAGGCGAGCACGGCCACGAGTCGGCGCATCGGAAGGCCAGTGTGGGTGCCGTCCGGCGCGCCATCCCGTCCTCGAAAGTACCGTCCGACGCGGAGCGGGCCGGTGTCGCGTGTCGGCCGGATTCGCTCGCGGACCCGCGGGCGCCGGCGCCGGGTCTCAGTCCGCGGCGACCGCCGATGACGCCGGCTGGGCCGAGGCGACGGGCTCGGACGCGGCCGGTGGCCCGCCGGACCCCGACCCGTGCGCCGGCACGAGACGGTCGAGGCGCGCGATGACGGGTCGGGCGCCCAGCTCCATGAGGATCGCCCGGGACTCCGCGGCGGCCGCCCGGACGGCCGGCACCTCCGGGCCGACGAGGGCCGCCATGTCCAGCCCGGCCATCGCGAGGTCGAACCGGAGGCCCATGTCCCGGTAGGTCGCGAGAGCGGCCCGATATCCGGCAAGGGCATCGTCGATGCGTCCCTGACGCGCCGCGATGCCTGCCCGGAGCGCCGCCACGTCGGCGTCCGCCGCGCCTCCCGGACTTGCCTCGATCATCGCCATGACTCGCTCGGCTGTCGCGACGTCGCCCACGTGCAACGCGGCCCGCCCGGCCCAGAAACGGTCGTTCGACGACGCGAAGTCGTACTCGAGAAGCCTCCGCCCGTAACCCGCCGCCACCCCGAGGTCCTCGCGTGCGAACGCCTCGTCGAGCGCCCAGCGGTACCCGTTGGCGAGGGCCTGCGGATCCTCGTCCCGCTGCGCGTCCGCCACCACCTCGGCCGGGCGGCCGCCGACGTCCTCGCCCTGCCACGGCAGCTGTGCCGTGCTCACGTCGTGGATCGCCTGGGCCTCGCTCGGGTCGGGATGGCCGTCGGCAAGCTCGCCGATCGCCGACCTGATCCAGGCCCACTCGCCGAGCCGCTGGGCGGAGCCCGTGTTACTGGCGTGATAGAACGCGAACCCCGTCAGACCCAGCCGGCGCGCGAGCGTCATCCCCTCCCGCGTCCACTGGAGCGAGACGCGCGGGTCGGTGTCGGAGGTCAGCGCGGCCAGGTTCACTCCCGCCCGGAGCGCGGCGACGTGGAGGCCCTGGGCGGTCGCATCGAGGTACGCCCCGTTGAGCAGGGCGAGCCCCTCGCGATGCCGGCCGAGGTACTCGAGCGACGTGCCCTTGGTGATGAGGGCCATGACGACGACCACGTCGAGGCGCAGCCGCTCGGCCAGGGCGAGCGCGCGGTCGGCCCAGGACACGGCTTCCTCGTAGTGCGCGGAGCGGAAGAAGCCCCGGGCGAAGATCTCGGCGAACGTCGCGACGCTGGCCTGGGCGCTCGGGTCCTCGCGGAGCGCCTCGGCCTCACCGGCCGTCGCCTTGAGGGTGGCCATCGCCTGCGCGATGTGGCCCCTCGAGAGCTGGAGATGGACCAGCACCGCGATCGTGTCGAGCGCGCCGGCGCGATCGCCGATGGCCCGCCAGGCGTCGACGGCGGCGACGGCATCCCGCTCGCCCTCGTCGAAGCGGGCCGCCACGCCTTCGATCCAGGCCATCCGTTGGAGGAGGGCCGCATGGTCGCGCCGGTCGGGCGTCACCTCGAGTGCCGCGCGGAGCGAATCGACCGCCTGGCCCAGGGCGCCGAGCGCCTCGGCCCGATCGGTCGCGCCCCGCAGCGCCACCCGTGCCTGGGCCGCCGCGGCCTCGCCCTCCGGTCCCTCGGGCGCGGCCCGGTACGCGGCGAGGTAGTGGGTCGCGAGCGCGCCGGCCAGCTCCACGTCGTCCAGCGACTCGAAGTACCGGGCGGCCGCGAGGTGCCGGGCACGGCGCTCGCGTTTCGAGAGCGTGGCGTAGGCCACCTCGCGGATCAGGGACTGGATGAACGCGTGCTGGCCGCGGGTGGGCGCCCGCGGGTCCGTCTCCACGACGAGCAGCTCGCGCCGGACGAGGGCCGTCAGGCGGGGCGCCAGGGCGTCCGGATCGTCGCCGGTCACGGCGGCCAGGGCCGGCAGCGAGAACGACTGGCCCAGGACGGCGGCGTCCTGGAGGAGCGTCCGGTCGGCGGCCGGAAGGGCGTCCAGCCGGGCGGCGACGAGCGCGTGGAGCGTGGGCGGCACGTCGATGTCGCCGAGATCGCCGGACGGCCGGAAGACGCCGTTCTCGGCGACGAGCCGGCCATCGGCCAGGAACATCCGGATCGTCTCGACCGCGTAGAGGGGGATCCCGTCCGCGCGAGCGAGGATGCGGGCGACGACCGGCTCCGGGAGGCCGGGCACGATCCCTGCGAGGAGCTCGCGCATCGCCGACTCGGTGAGCGGGTCGAGGCGCATCGCGACGGCGCCGCGGCGATCCGTGCCCCAGCCCGGGCGGCGCTCGAGGAGCTCGGGTCGGGCGAGCGTCACGACGAAGATGGGGTGGCTCCGGCTCCAGTCGAGGAGCTGCTCGATGAAGTCGAGCAGCCCGTCGTCGGACCACTGCAGGTCCTCGAACACGAGGGCGACGGTGCCGCTTGCGGCGATCCGTTCGAACAGGGTCCGCCACGCGGCGAAGAGCTCCTCGCGACCGCCCGATGGCGCGCCCTCGAGGCCGAGGAGGGCGAAGAGGCGCGGCTCGATCCAGCGCCGCTCCTCGGCATCGGGCACGTGCCGCTCGAGCATCGTCGCGACCGCCGCGCGCGTCGTCGGCTCGTCGTCGCCCTCGGCCAATCCGGCGCGCCGGCGGATCATCTCGCCGAGCGCCCAGAACGTGACCCCCTCGCCATACGCCGGGGACCGCCCGCGGTGCCACCAGACCGTCTCCACGACCCCGTCCAGGTACTTCTCGAGCTCCCAGGCGAGGCGGCTCTTGCCGATCCCGGCCTGGCCCACGAGGGACACGAGCCGCGCGCGACGCTCCCGGCCCGTGACATGGAACTGCTCCTTGATGAAGCGCAGCTCGTCGGCCCGACCGACGAAGGGCGGCTCCAGGACGTCGCTTCGCCCGGTCCCGCCACGATCCGCGATCACCCGCAGGGCGCGGAACGCGGGCACGGGACTCGACTTGCCCTTGAGCGTCGCGTCGCCGGCCGGCTCGTAGGCGATCGTCGCGCCCGATGCCTGCCTGGTCGCCTCGCCGACGAACACCGCGCCGGGGGACGCCGCCGCCTGGAGCCGGCTCGCGGTGTTGACGAGATCGCCGGCGACCATGCCCTGGCCGACAGCCCCGACGGTGACAGCCGCCTCGCCCGTGAGCACCCCGGCCCGCGCGCGAAGGTCGAGCCCGGCCTCGCTGCCCAGCGAGGGGACCGCGTCCACGATGTCGAGCGCGGCGCGGACGGCCCGCTCGGCATCGTCCTCGAAGGCGACGGGCGTGCCCCAGACCGCCATGACGGCGTCGCCGATGAACTTCTCGACCGAGCCGCCGTAGCGCCGCACGATCTCGGCCGCCGCGTCGAAGTAGCGACTCAGGAGCTCCCGCACCGCCTCGGGGTCGCGGTCCTCGGCCAGGGCCGTGAAGCCGACCAGGTCCACGAACATGACGCTCACCACGCGCCGCTCCGCCGCCGCCGACGCCCCGGCCGGCCCGGCTGACGAGCGCGTCGCGCCACCGTCGAGCGGCTCCCCGAGGCGCGTCCCGCAGGCGCCGCAGAACTTCGCGGCCGCCTCGTTCGCGGCTCCGCAGGCGGGGCAACCCGCGCTGAGCGGGGCGCCGCACTCGAGGCAGAAGCGCCGGCCGGCCACGTTCGCCGTCCCGCACCGCCCGCAGGTCACGTCCTTCGGCTCCGCGCCGACACGATCCCGCCCGCGTTCTCCGTCGATCGGCCGTGGGCGCGCCCTTCAGTCATCGGCCAAGGATACGGCCCCCGCGGTCAACCTCGACCGGTGAGCGCGATCCGCGCGCCGTTGAGGGCCGACGCCTCGTCCGAGCAGAGGTAGAGCATCGCCGCGACCAGCTCCTCCGGCGTCGTCCACGTGGCGTTCCGGGGAGCGGGGGCGGAGTCGCGCTCGTGCTCGATGTCGAGCACGACCCGATCAGCGAGCGGCATCGGCGGCGACCTTTTGGGCGACGTGGCCGGCGATGCGCTCCGCGTCCTCACCCACGCCGCTGATGATCCCCGACTTCTGCTTCGTGAGCCACGGGAAGCCGATGAAGAAGAGGCCGGGCAGCGAGGCGACCCCGTGCTCGTGAACGGGCTGGCCCCCGTCGTCGACGACCGCGCGCGGCAGATAGGAGAAGTCGCCCCGGAAGCCTGTCGCCCAGACCACGGCGCCGATTCCGAGGCGGTCCAGATCGAGCTCGTCCGGGGAGCGGACGGAGGCCGGGTCCGGGTGGGGCTCGTCGGCCGGGTCCGGCTCGACCGGCACAGGCGTCCGTCCGGTCGCGGCGATGAAGCGGTCCGCAAGTCCTTTGAGGTCCGCCGAGACGCGGTCGCCGACCGCGATGTTCGCACCGAGGG
>DASVIK010000441.1:0-5423 GCA_036382135.1 Candidatus Limnocylindrales bacterium
ATCGTTGCAGGCACTGGACGGGTTTCCGAGAGTCATCTGATTGCTCAGGGGACGCCGGACCCGTCCATCGGGCCTCGGTGCTGCCCCCGAAGGCCGATGGGCTGCCCGGCTGAGCGTGGCTCGACGCCCAAACGCGCTCGCGACGGCCGGCTCGACCGATCACGAGGGGTCCGGTGTTCCCCCGACAAGCATCTGACTCCCGCGCGTGCCCGGTCGTCGCCGGTCGGGCGCGAACTGCGGGATGCGTCCCTGCGCAGCAGTACGCGCCTTGACGTACCTCCAAATTCCCTCATTTCGGCCCGTCGAGTCTCCATCCGAACGTGGATCCGTCTCGCGACCTCCTGCCATCGCCCGGTCCGGACCCCGTACCGCACCCATGGCATGCAGCGCGCAGCCCGGCCGGCCCCGGACCGGCGTACCGCCCTCACGGCAGGCAAGCGGCAGTACCCGGGACGCGCGGGACTGCAAGCGGCTCAGACCGCGAGGCCTGCGAGCGTCGGGACATAGGCCCGGCGCGCGGGTCAGAGGCCCGGCGCGCGGAAAAAGGGCCCGGCGCGCGGGTCAGGCGGGCGCGCGTGTGTCCGGGCGGCCGGCGTTGCCGTCGATCGGGTGGAACCGGACCAGGCGGGCCACGCGGCTCCGCGGGCCGACCGTCGTCGTGCCGGCGCCGGCTTCGTCGGTCGCGTCCGCGTCTCCGCCGCTTGGCGAAACGAGCGTCGGTCCCTGCGCGGAGCGCCAGCCGGCCAGGGGGGTCGGCTCGGGTCGAGGCGCCGATTCCGACGCACGGATCGCGTTCAGGACGGCCCGTTCCTCGAGGCGGATCTCCTCGGTCGCGATGGCCCGCACGAGCGCGACGGTGACGACATCGGAATCGACCGGCGTCGGACCCGGCAGGGCGAGGATGAAGCTGGAGCCCGAACCCGGCACGGACGCGACATCGAGGTCGCCACCCATCGCTCGAGCGAGCTCGCGGGCGATCGGCAGGCCGAGACCGGTCCCCTGGGTCCGGTCGTGGTCCGCCATCCGGTAGAACCGGTCGAAGATGCGGTCCCGATCCTCCGGCCCGATCCCGATCCCCTCGTCCCGCACGGCGATGAGCGCAACCGGACCGTCGAACCAGCCGGCGAGCTCCACGACGCCCCCGGCGGCCGAGAACTTGACGGCGTTGCCGGCCAGGTTGGTGAGGATCTGCTCGATCCGGCGCCGGTCGCCCGTCGCGGTACGCAGGCGAGGCGGAAGGGCGGTCGTCAGGACGATCCCGCGCTCCATCGCGATCGGATCGAGGCGATGGACGACTCGCGTGCCCAGCTCCTCGACGGACACCTGCCGGAGCTCGAGGCCGAGGGTGCCGGACTCGAGCTTGGAGAGCTCGAGCAGGTCGCCGACGAGCTCGGCCATCGCGTTGACGATGACCCGGCTGCGGCCCATGAACTCGCGCTCCACGGTGGCGTCTTCGACGCGACCGTCCAGGATCAGGTCCAGGTACCCGTTGAGGCCGGTGAGCGGGGTGCGCAGCTCGTGGGCGACCGTGGACACGAAGCGTGCCCGCTCGACGTCCCGTGCCCGGAGCACCGCGAACTCTCGCTCGTGGGCGAGTTCGGTGGCCGCGAGCGAGAGAAGCAGCGCCGCGTGGCGGGCCATCGCCGCCGGAAGCCGCTCCGGAAGGTCGGCCGCCGCCGTCGGGTCGGCGAAGTCGAAGCCGAGCGCAGTGCGGGCCGTCCCGGGCAGGACGAGGAGCGCGTAGGACGGGGCGGACCCCGGCGCCGGATCGCGGGTCCGGCCGGCTCCGTGGACGTCGAGCGCGCCCAGGTTGACCACCGAGATGGCGGCCGCGGGCGCCGCCGCACGGTCCGAACGCGAGCGAGGCGCGGCGGCGTCGAGCCACGCGGCCAGGGCGTGGGCGGCCGAGCCGTCTTCGCTCTCGACCATCGAGACGGCCACCCGCCGCTCGACTCCGTCGGCGAGCACAGCGGCGCGGCGAGCTCCGACGACCCGGGCGAGGAGGGCGAGGATCCCCGCGAGGCGGGCCTCGGCGGATCGGCCCGAGGCGAGCTCGTCGAGCGCGCCGGCGAGCAGGCGCGTCTCCTGGTGGACGATCCGATCCTCGGCGCGACGCGACGTGAGTCGTCGCTCCACGAAGCGCGGCGGGGCCGGCACGTTCGGAGCCACGACGGGCAGCCTTGTCTGGAGAGGATCGCTCACGCTCACGATGGTGCGTGCGCGCAGCACACTGGGCCATCCCCCGACCGGTCCGGGGGTCCTGCCCGTTGGTACCGGTCAGTACTACCGGCCCGGACCGGGCGTCCGGACGTCAGGTGCTGCGGGTACCGCTGCGGACCGGCCGGCCGAGCGTGCGCCGGACGACGTCCATGACCTCGTCGACGTAGGCGTCGGCCTCGCCGCGCGCGGCGGCCGTGCGGACGCAGCCCTGGACGTGGTCCTCGAGGACGAGGATCGACAGCGCGTCGACCGCGGCTCGCAAGGCGGACGTCTGCTGGAGGATGTCGATGCAGTATTCGTCCCGCTCGATCATGCGCGCGATCCCGCGGACCTGGCCCTCGATGCGCGAGAGGCGCCGGGCGAGCTGGGCCTTGTCCTTCGAGTAGGAATGCCGGAAGTCGTCCGGGGCCGGAGCGGTCTTGACCGTGCGGCGCTGGGCGGGGGGGCTGGTGGCCATGGTCGGATGATACCCCATGGGAGTATCCGGGAGCGTCCGCGCTGCTGGGGATCCGGCGTTCGTTCGGCCGGCTCGACCGCCGAACGACACGCCGTCGCGGTTCGGCTCCGCGACCCGGTACACTGAGCGCCGATGGAGCCGTCGACCGCAGCGCGTCCCCCATTCGCACATGCCAGCGAAGCGGAGTTCGCCCGGATCCTCGACTTCTACGAGGTCCGCTGGGAATACGAGCCACACGTGTTCCCCATCCTGTGGAACCTCGACGGGCTGGTCGTGGAGAGCTTCTCGCCCGACTTCTGGCTGCCCGACCTCGAGCTCTACGTCGAGCTCACGACCCTCAAGCAGAGTCTGGTGCGCAAGAAGAACCGCAAGTTGCGCCGGCTGCGCGAGCTGTACCCGGGGATCCGCATCAAGTTGTTCTACGGCCGCGACTTCCGGGCGCTCATGCTCAAGTACGGCCAGCACGGATTGATCGCGGCGATGAGCGGCACGCCCGGCCAGTCCACCCCGCCGCGGCTCCCGGTCGCCGGCGCCGACGCCGCAGATCTCATCCTCGTCGCCCAGGCTCCGGTTCCGGCGGCTCCCGCTGCGGCACCGATGTCCGCGTCGACCTCGTCGCCTGGGGAGGCATCGCCCGGTCCAACCCCCGGCGCGCCGACCCGCCGCGGACCCCGCCGCCGTCGCGGCGCCCGACCCGCCGCCGCCCCCCTGACGACCGATGGCTGACGTACCGGTCCGCGAGACCGCCGACCTGACCGCGGACGTGGGCGAGGTCCTGCTCACCGAGGACGAGATCCGCGCCCGCATCGCCGAGCTCGGCGCCCGCGTGAGCGCCGACTATGCCGGCCGCCGGCTGACGCTCGTCAGCGTCCTCAAGGGCTCGCTGCCGTTCATGGCCGACCTGATGCGCCAGATCACGATCCCGCTTCGGATCGACCTCATGGAGGTCAGCTCGTACGGCGGGGCATCCACCGAGTCGAGCGGCCTCGTGCGCATCCTCAAGGACCTGTCGGCGTCGATCGCCGGCGAGGATGTCCTGCTCGTCGAGGACATCATCGACACCGGCCTGACGCTCAACTACCTGCTCCGCTACCTCCGCGGCAAGGGCCCGAACTCGCTCAAGATCTGCACGCTGCTCGACAAGCCGGCCCGCCGCCTCGTGGAGATCCAGGTCGACTACACCGGGTTCACGATCCCCGACCAGTTCGTCGTCGGGTTCGGCCTGGACTACGGCGAGCTGTATCGCAACCTGCGCTTCGTGGGCGTGCTGCGCCCCGAGGTGTACGGCGCGGAAGCGTAGGGAACCTCGATGCATCGTCGCCCACTCGGCCGCGGTCGCGCGATGGCGGCGACCTTCGCGCTCGTCCTGCTGGCCGGCTGCATCCTGCCGTGGTCCACGATCGGCGAGTCGCAGGGCCTGCCGCCGTACACGTACAACGCGTTCGAGGCGACCGGCATCCTCGTCTTCCTGGCGGCGATGGCCGTCCTCGCGCTCGTCAGCCTCCGGATGGCCAGTGAACGCCCGCTCGAGATCGACCGGCTGCCGGCGTACCTGATCATCCTCGCGGTGGGCGTGCTCGGCTTCGTCCTCCGGTTGCTCGGGCTGTTCGGGTCAGGCGGACCGCTCGACCAGTTCCGCCCCGACCACGCCCTCGGTGCCTACATCGTCATCATCGGCCTGGGCGGACTTGGGCGAGCCGTCCTCGAGATCTACCAGGAGCCCGACCGGCGCTGAGGGTCAGGGGCCGCTCTTGGCCTCCGCGAGGAATCGGGCGAGGAACGTCTGGGTCCGCTCGTCCCGCGGGGCGTCGAGGACCTGCTCGGGCGGTCCGGCCTCGATGAAGCTGCCCTCCTGGATGAAGTAGACCCGATCGGCGGCCTCGCGGGCGAAGTTCATCTCGTGGGTGACGACGATCATCGTCGCGCCCTCGTGGGCGAGCTCCTCCATGACCGTGATCACCTCGCCGACGAGGGACGGGTCGAGGGCGGACGTGGGCTCGTCGAACAGCAGGACCTTGGGCTCCATGGTCAGCGCCCGGGCGATCGCGACCCGTTGCTTCTGGCCGCCGGAGAGGCGGGCCGGGTACTCGTCGCGCTTCTCGCGGAGGCCCACCTTGTCGAGGTACTTCTCGGCCGTGGCGATCGCCTGGTCGCGGGGCACCTTCTTGACCCGGATGGGGGCCTCGATGAGGTTGTCGATGACCCGCATGTGCGGGAACAGGTTGAACTCCTGGAAGACCATCTGGGCGCGCATCCGGATCTGGCGGATCTGCTCGCGGTGGGCCCGGTCGCGGGCGTGCAGCGGATCCGCCTGCACGCGCAGGCCGTCGACCTCGACCGAGCCGATCGTGGGCTCCTCCAGGAAGTTCGTGCAGCGCAGCAGCGTGGACTTGCCACTCCCCGACCGGCCGATGAGGCAGATGGTCTCGCCGGGGTAGACCTCGAGGTTGCAGCCCCGCAGGACGTGGTTGGCCCCGAAGTACTTCTCGATTCCGGTGAGCCGCACGATGGGCGTCGCCCCCGCCGGAACGAGCCGGCCAGGGGTGGCGAACGGATCGATGGAGGCGGTCATGCCGGTCATATCCGCAGATCGCTTTCCGCCATCCGCTTCTCGAGGCGCTCCTGGAAGAAGCTGAAGACGATCGTCATCGCCCAGTAGACGACGGCTGCGATGAGCAGCGACTCGAACATCCGGAAGTGGGCGGTCCCGACCGATTGCGCCCGTTCGAACAGCTCCTCGATCGTG
>DASVIK010000442.1:0-1519 GCA_036382135.1 Candidatus Limnocylindrales bacterium
CTTGGGCGGATTCGGATTCACGGGCAGACTCCCTGGGAAGAGGCCGACGAGGAGCGGCGCGAGCCACGCGCGGGGGAACGTCCATTGTGCTCCTTTCGCGGATTCCGCGCTCGGCGGGCCCGGTCGTCGGAGTTCAGAACGGCGGCCAGGGGATGGCCGGCCGATCCGGGTCCGGGCGCGGGAATCGGCCCGTCTCGAGCAGCTCGTCGACCCGCGCCGCGGTCGCCCGCACCTCGTGCGCGGCCAGGAGGCGGCGCAGCTCACGGCCGAGCGAACCGGCGAGATCGTCGCGCAACCGCTCCAGGACGGCCACCTCCGCCGGCCGGAGCCGCTTGCCGCGCCAGCCCCACAGGACGGTCCGGAGCTTGGGCTCGTCCGAGAAGCAGATCCCGTGATCCACGCCGTACAGATGGCCGCCGGTCGGCAGGATGTGGCCCACCTTGCGGTCGGCGTTGTTGACGACCGCGTCGAAGACCGCCATCGAGCGGAGCGCCGGGTCGGATCGCTCGACGAGCTCCCACGGGTCCACGGCCGCGTCGACGTCGATCCACAGCTGGACCATGCCCTCGCCGAACGGGCCGTCCCGCAGGACCGTCGGCGGCACGATCCCCCAGCCCGTCGCCACGGAGACCGTGTGGGCGGCCACTTCGCGTCGTGCGAGCGTCCCGTCGGGGAAGTCGTCGAGCGGCCGCTCGCCGCGGACCGGCTTGTAGACGCAGGTGGCGACGAGATCGGGCTCCGGATCGGGGCACGATCGGCTGATCGTGCAGTACATCGCGTAGTTCGTCGAAGCCACGAGACGGCCGAGGACCTCGAGCTCGCCATCGCGAAGGAGGCCGAGCGCGGTATCTGCGTCGATCGCGACCGTCGGGCTCGGCGGCGCCTGCTCGTCGGTCGGCGTGGGCTCGTCCATCGGCTCGGGCTCGTCCATCGCCCGGGTCAGTTCAGATACCCGTTCTTCCGCGGACAGATGTGGCCGAGCGGGTCGAGCGGCAGGCCGCACAACGGGCACGGCAGCCGGCCGGCCCCGACCACGTGGGTCGCCCGATCGGCGAAGCCGCGCGCGCTGGCCGGCTGGAGGATGACCCGGATCATGTCGGGTCCTTCCTCGTCATCGTCCTCGTCGGTCGGATCCACCGATTCGCCGGCCTCGTCCTCGGCCGTGATCTCGCGCGCCTCCACGATGATCCGCTCGCGCTCGCCATCCCAGGTCAGGCTGAGCGTCCCGGCCCGGAACGCCTCCGCGATGGGCTCGTCGAGCGGGGCCTGGTCGGACGGGGTGCCGGTGGCCGGGACCTCGAGGCCGTGGCGGGCGAGCTCGTCCAGGAGCGCGGTCAGGCGCTCGGCCATGACCGCGACCTGGGCCTTCTCGAGGACGACGCTCACGATCCGGCCGCCGTCGCGTGCCTGGAGGAAGAACGTCCGGGCGCCCGGCTCGCCGACGGTCCCGGCCACGAATCGATCGGGCTCGTCGAAGGAGAAGATCCGGCGCGTCATGGGCTCGACTGTACACGGCCCC
>DASVIK010000443.1:0-4478 GCA_036382135.1 Candidatus Limnocylindrales bacterium
GGCGGCAGCGGGATCGTGATCCTCTAGTGCGTTCACACCACTGGGCCGTCGAGGCGGCGGCCGCGGACCCAGGCCCCGCGGACCATCCCGGGATGCGAACGGAAGATGAGGCGGCTGAGCAGGTCGGTGGGGTCCGAGAGGTCGGCGGGCGGGGCGGAGCCCACGACCAGCGGATCCGTCAGCACGGGATCCACAGCGATCAGGTCGGCCTCCTTCCCGACCTCGATCGATCCGATCGAATCGCCCAGGCCGAGTGCCCGCGCGCCGTCGAGGGTGCCGAGCCGGAGCCAGTCGAGCGGGCCGAGGATCGGCGCCGAATCGCGGCCCGCGACCCGTCGCGCGTTCTGGACGTAGGCTCCGACCCGCATCGACCGGAAGATCGACAGGTCCGGACCGGCCGCCACGTCCGAGCCCAGTCCGACGCCGATCCCGGCGGCGAGGTAGCTCGACAGCGGCATCGTCCCGGACGCGAGGAAGAGGTTCGATTCCGGGCAGTGGGCGACGCGTGCGCCCGACGCCGCCAGGCGGGCGACCTCGCGATCGGAAAGATGCACGGCGTGGGCGAGGATCGTCCGCGCGCCGAGCGCACCGGCTCGGTCGTAGGCATCGAGGTAGTCGATCGCCTCGGGAAAGAGCCGGCCGACCTCGGCGATCTCGTCGTGGTCCTCGGCCAGGTGCGTCTGCCAGAACGCACCCATCGAGGCGGCCAGTCGCGCGGACTCGCGCAGCATCGCGGCGGAGCACGAGACCGCGAACCGCGGCGTGAACGCGTAGCGGAGCCGCCCGCCGTCGCGTCCGTCCCAGCGCGCGCACAGGTCGGCCGACTGGCGGAGCGAAAGCTCGAGCGTCTCGGCCGGCGAGCGCGGTCCGAGGTCGTACGTCAGCCGGTCCATCATCACCTTGCCGATGATCGCCCGGATCCCATGCGCTTCCGCCGCCCGGAACGCCGCGTCGAGGCTCGGCTCCCACACGGCGCCGTACAGCAATGCCGTCGTCGTGCCGGCCGCCGCGAAGGCCCGGAACGCCGCTGGTGCCTGCCGCTCGGCCGTCTCCGCGTCGTACTCCCGCTCGATCGGGAAGATGTACCGCTGGAGCCATTCGAGCAGGGGCAGCCCGAAGCCGAGCCCGGCGTTGCCGAGCTGCGGAAGGTGGGCGTGCAGGTCGACGAGGCCGGGCAGGACGACCCACGGCCGGAGGTCGATCGAGGCCTCGGCGGCTTCAGGACTGGCGCTCGCCGGTCCGACCGAAGCGATCCGCCCGTCGGCCCCGACGGAGATGAGCGCGTCGGTCTCGTCACGCGTGCCGCCGGTCGTCAGCGGCGTGATCGCCCGGGCCCGGATGGTGAAGGGAGGACGATCTGGCAGGACGCGACTCACGAGCCGCGATGCTAGCACGCGGCCCCCACCCTACCGCTCTCCACCGGAGTCCCCAGCCCGTTGTGAGGCAGCACCAGAAACTCGTCCGGGGTGATACACGCCACTCGTCAGGGGGCTCCCCCGACCATACACTCGGTGACCGCAACACGGCGGAAGCCTGGAGCACTCATGACCGATTATCAGATCCTCACGATCATCGCCGCGTTCATCATCGTCGACATCGCCGTCCTGTCCCTGGTCGCCATCCCGCTGCTGCGCCGCCGCCTGGCGTCGCGCATCGACAACGGCGCGCCGGCGGCACCGGCGACCCAGCCGCCCCCGGTCCTGCCGGCCGATCCGCTCGCTGCGGTGTCGGCGGGCCGACTCGCGGCCGGGATCGGGTCCCGACCCACCCTCTCGGCCGCCATCCCGACCCTGGGGCGTGAGGGCGAGGGTGTGATCGACCTCGATGACCTGCCCATCGGCACGGCCTTCGCGGAAACCGACGAGAATGAGACCTCCCAGACCCCGGCATCGGACGTGATCGACGCGATCGCTGCGGTCCGCACCGCGACCGACGCCCCAGAGCATCCCGCCAGCGTCAGCATCGACTCCGACGACGTCCAAGACGAGGCCCAGAACATGGATTCGACCGAGATGAGCGTCGCCCGAGCCCGTGGGTTCGCGATCCACCCCGAGGACCCGCTCGTGGCCGCGACGATCGACCGCCTGCTGGGCGCCCGGCGCGACGTGGCCGTCACGACGACGGCGCCCGACGCGAACGGCACGGCCGAAGGAGCCGACGCGGCCGAAGGGGCCGCCGCGGCCGAAACGGCCGAAGCGGCCGAGCGGAGCACCGCGACCGATGCGAGCGGAACGATCGCCACGGCGGACGCCAGCACCTCGACCGATGCGAGCGGCGTCACGAGTGTCCACGTGAGCGCCGACGTCCGCGTCCCGGCGGAGACCGAGTCGCCGGCGGAGACGGACACCACAGCCGAGACCACCGAGGGTACTGCGACCGGACGTCCCGTCATGGCGGCCCGTGGATCCAGAGCAGTGGCCTTCCCCGAGCCGACCATCGACGCCGCGACCGGGCTCGACGGCCCGCTCTCGTGGGCCATGGCGATCACCATCGAGGAGGCACGGTCGGGCCGCTACGGTCGCCCCGTATCGGTCGTCATCGCCGAGCTCGATGGGCTCGAGCGGCTGTCGGAGCTCTTCGGGGCCGACGTCGCGGATCGCCTCATCCCGCCGGTCGGCGACGCGCTCCGTCGCAGCGCCCGTGCCGCCGACCGGGTCGCCCGCCTGAGCCACACGCGTTTCGGCGTCCTGCTCGTCGAGACCGACGAGATCCGCGCGATCAACTATGTCGAGCGCGTCCGCTCCGCGTGCGACGGCTGGCTCGAGGCGAGCGCGATCTCCCTTCGCCTGTCCATCGGATGGGCCAGCCCGGCCACCGACGGCGACCTGCGCAGCGCGGTTCGCATCGCCGAGGACCGGATGCATCGCGAACAGCATCGACCCGCGCCGTGGCGCCAGGCCGTCGCAGCCACGCCCGGCACGACGGCCACGTCCGGCACGACGGCCACGCCCGAAGGCTGATCCCGGCCCGCGCTCCAGGGCGCGCCCCTACGGCCCGAGCAGGCTGGCGTCGACGAGCTGGCCGATCGGCGGCGCGGACGCCACGGTCCCGTCCTTGAGGCCGACCATGAACGTCGCGGTCTTCTGCCAGGCGGCCTGGTCGATCGCGCCCGTGCCGTGGGCGGCGGTGTAGTCGTCCGACCAGGTCCCGATCGTCGCCTTGAGGATCGCCAGCAACGTTGCCTTGTCCGCGCCGACGAGGCTCGGGGCCTGGGCCAGCGAAGCGTCGATCGCCACATTCGGATCGACGGTGATCTCCGTCATCGCGCGGAGCGTCGCGGCCACGAAGGCCTTCAGGGCGTCGTGCTTCTTCGCCAGCGTGGCGACCCCGGCGATGAGCCCGTTGCCCGGCAGCGGCAGGATGGAGTCCACCGCGAGCGTCGTCGTCGGCGTCCCGGCGAGTGCCAGCTGGACGGGCTCGTTGTTCACGAACCCGGTCGCCGCGTCGATCGCGCCCTGGCCGAGGGCGGCGCCCTGCCCGTAGTCGGGGTAGAGCTGGATGTTCACGTCCGACGCCTTGAGGCCCGCCGAACCAAGGAGCGCCTGGAGCATGATCCAGCTGCTCCCGTACTTCCCGGGCGTCCCCAGCTTCTTGCCCTTGAGGTCGGCGACCGTCTTGATGCCCGACGACGCCTTCGTGAACACGATGTTCGGGAACTTCGCGTAGATCGTCGCGACATAGCGGACCGGGATCCCCTGGGCGACCGCAGGGATGACGGACGTGCCGTCGGCCAGTCCGATGTCCACGGTGCCCTGGCCGACGAGCGTGATGAGGTCGGCGTCGTTGCCGTTCTGGAAGGTCACATCGAGGCCGGCCGCCGTGTAGTAGCCCTTCTGCTGGGCCAGGTAGAACGGCGCGAACTGGACACTCGGGATGTACCCCAGGCCCACGACGAGCTTCGTGGTCGGGGACGTGGAGGACGTGGCGCACGCAGCGGAAGGCCCGCCGGCCGCACCGGTCGTCAGGCACCCGCTGGGGACGACCACCTGGCCACCGCCGCAGCCTGCCAGGACAGGGAGCAGGAGCAGGACGGCGAGCCGGCGCAGGGTTGCGTTCACGGGACCTCCGGGTATTCAGCTCAACCGCGGGCGCCGACGAGCCGGCGCTCCACGACGACGACGACGAGATAGGACAGGACACCGATGGCGGCGATCGTCACCAGCGTCGCGAAGGCGAGAGGGATGTCGAAGCGGCTGCCGCGGGCCACGATGAACAGCAGCCCGAGGCCGCTGTCGGCGCCGACCCATTCGGAGATCACCGCCCCGATGACGGCGAGGGTGACGCCCACCCGGAGGCCGCCGAAGATCGACGGAAGCGCACCCGGGATCTCGATGCGGATCAGGACCTGGGTGCGCGACGCGCGGAACGCCCGGCTCATCTCGAGCAGGCTGCGGTCGACCTCGCGGATGCCGACCATCGTGGCCACGGCGACCGGGAAGAAGACGATGAGCGTGCACATGATGACCTTCGAGAGGAGG
>DASVIK010000444.1:0-4872 GCA_036382135.1 Candidatus Limnocylindrales bacterium
CGCCGCCCGGACGACAGGCTGGGTGCGCCGCGGACGTCGTCCTAGTCTAGCGCCGCGACGACTTCGGACATGGAGCCCGCCACGAGGTCCGGTACGCCGCCGCCACGGCCGGCGTTGGCGGCCTGGGTCAGCTCTTCGCGGCCGTGCTTGCCGGAGAGGACGAAGACGCCGCGCAGGCCGAGTCGCTGGGCCGACAGGACGTCGGTCCACAGGTCGTCGCCGACCATCGCGATGTCGCCCCGGGACGGTCGCCCGCCGCTGCTCGCCGAGATCTCCTCGAGCAGCGCCCCGGAGGCTTCGCGGAAGAAATCCTCCGACGGCTTGCCCAGGACGAGCGCCTTGACCGACGCGGCGTACTCCAGGCCGGCGACGTAGGCCCCGGAATCGAGGGTGGGGCCGGCCGGCGTGAGCCACCAGCGGTTCTTGTGCATCGCGATGAGCTGGGCGCCGCCCCGGATCAGCCGGAAGGCGCGGTTCAGGTTGTCGTAGGTCGCCTCGTCGGGCGAGTCGCCGATGACGACGGCCGCGGCTTCCGCGCCCTTCTTGTCGGCCTCCGGCCCGCTCAGGAGCTTCTGGCCGGCGAACTCCGCGCGGGCGTCCTCCGACGCGATGACGAACAGGGCCCGTCCCGGGAATGTCCGGGCCGTGTACCCGGCGCTGCACGAGAGCGCCGACATGATCCGGTCCGGCGGGATCCGCAGGCCCAGGCTCTTGCCCCAACTCGAGAGCGCCGGCCGGCTGACGAGCGACGTATTGGTCACGACCCGGTACGGGATGCCCCGCCGGTCGATCTCGGCCATCGCCTCCTGGGCGCCCGGGATGGCCTTGCCCTGGAGCACGAGCACGCCGTCGAGATCGAGAAGGAGGCCGCGGACGCCGGCCATCGGGGCCATCGAGCGGCGGCTCTGCCAGCGGCTCATCGTGCGGCTCGCGCGTGGGTCGTGAACGGATCAACAAGGAATGCCATCTGGGTGCCCTCCAGGGCGGGTCTTGCGCCTCGTCCGTGTTACCAGAACCCTACAACAGCGCACGGCGGCGCGGCTCCGCGTCCGGCGTTCCCCCCGTCGCCGGAAGCGGCCGCACGCCATCGAGCCCGGCCATGCTGAGGGCACGCTACCGCCCGCCGGCGGGCCCCGACATCCCCTGAACGGCGGTCCGCCATCCGCCGTTCGGCTCATGGACGGGTCGCCGGACGGGTGCAAGCGCGGGCGGTTCGAGAGCGCTCCGGCGGGTATGCTCGGGGCCGGACGACCGCGCCGGTCGTCGCGCGGGAGGCATCGATGGGACTGCTGGACGGCAAGAAGGCGCTCATCTTCGGGGTCGCCAACGACCACTCGATCGCCTGGGGGATCGCCCAGGCGCTGCACGCCGAAGGGGCGTTCGTCGGGTTCTCGTCGGTCGAGAGCCTGCTCGAGCGGCGGGTGCGGCCACTCGCCGAACGGCTCGGGTCCACCTTCGTCGAGCCCTGCGACGTCCAGGACGACGACCAGATCCGGGCCGTCATGGAGCGCTGGAAGGCGGCCCATGGCGAGATCGACATCCTCGTCCACGCTCTCGCCTTCGCCAAGCGCGAGGATCTCGAGGGCGCGTTCGTCGACACGACGCGCGACGGCTTCGCGCTCGCCCTCGACGTCTCGGCCTATTCACTCGTGGCGCTCGTCCGGGCGGCTCGGCCGCTGCTCCATCGCGGGTCGTCGGTGCTGACCCTGACCTACTACGGCGCCGAGAAGGTCGTCGCCAACTACAACGTCATGGGCGTCGCCAAGGCCGCGCTCGAGGCGTCCGTCCGCTACCTGGCGGCCGATCTGGGCCCCGACGGGGTCAGGGTGAACGCCATCTCGGCCGGCCCGGTCCGGACGCTCGCGGCGGCCGGCATCAGCGGGTTCAAGTCGCTGTACGGCGCGTTCGCCGCGGTCGCCCCGCTGCGAGCGAACATCACGATCGAGGACGTCGGGCGCTCGGCCGTTTACCTCGCGTCGGATCTCTCATCCGCGGTCACCGGCGAGATCCTGTACGTGGACGGCGGCTTCAACGTGCTCGGGGTGCCCGTCGGCGACTAGCGTCCGGAGGTCCGCGGCGCCGCCGGCTCGCAGGATCGCCTCAGGCGACGAGCCTCACCAGCGGAAGGAGCCCGGGCCGCCCTTGAACGGGCCCACGACCCGCGACGTGATCCAGCCACCGTAGAAGGCGCCCGGCTGCGGCGTCGCCCGTTCGTCGCCGACCCACGCCTCGTCGACCTGGCCCGCGTAGAACGCGAGATGGTCGCGCAGGGACTCGAACCCGAAGCGCGGCTCCGGATACGACCACGCCAGGTTCTCGATCGTCCGCTCGGCAAGGCGCAGCGTGTGGTACCGGGCCGTGCCCTTCCATTCGCATTCGGTGCGCTGGGAGCTCGTTCGCAGGAGGTCCAGGCGAACGTCCTCGGGTGGGAAGTAGTACACGGGGGCGCCGGCCGTCTCCAGGACGCGGAAGCCGCGCTCGGTGGCCGCGACCGTCACGCCGGCCACGACGACCCGGAGCCGGTCGGACACGGGCTCGACCCGCGGCGGTCGCGGATAATCCCACACGGATTCCTGTCCCGGTCCCGGCACGACCCGATCGACCGGCCCGGGCCTGATCGCCGCCGTGACACGGCCGTCGATCTCGTTGCTCATCGGTTCATCGCTCCATCGCGTGGGGGGGTCGAGCCGCTGCCTGCCAGAGGTACGCACGACGGCCTCGCGCGGTTCAGGCGTCGAAGGTCACGGTCGGCGGGACGCCCTCAGGGAGCGGGCGCGTCCGTAAGGTCGAGGGCGACCGCCGGGGACTCCGCGGGCCGGAACGTCACGCAGACCGGGGTGGCCAGCGCGCGGTGCTCGCGCAGGTGCCCGGGCACGAACGAATCCGGGGCCAGCCGTGCGGGCACGACGACGTACGAGCTGGTGATGCCATCGGAGGTGCGCAGGGTGAATCCCCGGACGTCGGTGATGGAGGCCTGATCGATCCCCACGACGATGCCGCACGTGACGGCCTCCCGGGTGAACCACCAGGCGACCGGAGCGCCGACGGCGACCGCGACGACGACGACCGCGAGGAGGACGCGGAGCGCCGGGAGCCGCTTCATTGCCGGCCACGCTGCCGGGGCCGCCGGGACCGACGGGACCGGCCGGTGCGGGCCCGGACGATGAACCCGGCCCCGAGGAAGCCGAACGACAGCGGCAACCCGAGCATCGCGACACCCGGTCCGGCGTCCGACACCGTGCCGTCCGTGCCGGCGGCGGGTTGGCGTCCGTTCACGGAGCGCAGGTAGTCCACCAGCTCCCAGCGCTCCGTGTCGGTGAGCGTCTGCCCCCAGACCGGCATCCCGCCGGGCAGGCCGTTGGTGATCCAGTAGTAGATGTCGCCGTCCGTGTGGGCATTGAGGTGGCCGGACACGAGGGACGGCGGCCGGACGGCAGTCGTGCCGGCCTGCGGGCCGCCGCCCCGGCCGTCGACGCCGTGGCACGCGGCGCAGTTCGCGACGTAGAGGGATCGGCCCGCCTGCACGGAGGTCACGGTAAACGGAACCGGGTTGGCCAGTCGAGAATCCGGCGTCGTATCGAAGAGTGTCGCCGATGCGAGACCCAGGCCGATGATCGCCAGCGCGATCCGCCCGAAGCTCACGAGCCAGGCGTGGCGCGGCCAGCGACGGGAGATCGGCCGGCCGAACAGGAACAGCAGGGCGGCGACGGCCACGAGCTCGATCCCGACGACCAGGCCGAGCGTGAATGTCACGTTCATCGGATCGGTCCGGCGGCGATGATGACGGCCCCCAGCGAGGTCCCCACGCCACCGGCCACGACCAGGACCCGCCGGCTCCAGGCAGGTGGCGTCCGCGGGATCCCTCCGCCGGCGATGCCGAAGGCCAGCCCGAACAGGCCGCCGACCGCGAGGAGCAGGCCGACGGCCAGTGCCGGATCGATCGGTGGCAGGGCCCGGCCGGCGCTCACGCCGGCGGCATCGACCGAGAACGCGAAGTGGCGCCGGCCCACCTCGTTGCCCGAGCCGTCCGTGACGGTGACCGTCGCGTCCCAGCTGCCGCCGGCCACCAGGAGGCCACCATCGGCGGCGTAGATCACGCCACCGGATGGGTCGGTCGTCGCGCGGAGCGCGATGCGGGCCTCCCCGCTCCCGGAGTCGAGACGCTGGAGGAGCAGCGTGACGGTCGTGTCGGCCGGCGCCGGCTGGCCGCCCGCAGCGGCGATGAACCGGTTCGGCCCGGGTCGGCCGGGCTGGACCGCGAAGTCGATCGCCGCCTCGGCGCTCGTCGAGGGCGCGGGCGCGATCGCCACCGGGCGGTTCTCCCAGGACGGCGAACCGCTCGTCAGGTTGGCCGTGACCACGACGACGCCCACCGCGAGCGCGAGCTCGAGCAGCACGCGCCTCGACAGGCCACCGAGCCAGCGGCGGTCCAGCCCGCCGTCCAGGAAGTTGAGGGCGCCCACGCCGAGGGCCGCCAGGACGAACAGGACCTTCACGTCGAGGTTGATCGAGTAGGGCGTGGCGGTCGAGACGAGGTCGCGCGTCTGGGTCCAGTCGGCATAGATCCCCGTCGCGCTGACGAGCCCGATGCTCACGATGGCCAGGGCGGAGTACCGTGGGAGGATCGTCCGGATGGATGGCGGGTCGAACCGGCCACCGAAGTCGCTCAGCACCGCCAGGCTCACGAGTCCGCTCAGCCAGGTCGCTCCCGCCGCGACATGAACGAGATCGACGAGCACCGGGCCGGGGCTGTCGAAAGCCGCCGCATGGCCCGACACGGCGAGCAGCCAGATCCCGATCGCCGCGCCAACGACCGAGACTGCGAGCGCCGCTCCGGAACGGCCCGTCCGGGCGAGGAGGATGGCGATCGCG
>DASVIK010000445.1:0-8303 GCA_036382135.1 Candidatus Limnocylindrales bacterium
GATGGGGACGAGGGCACGATCTACGACGTTGCGATGCGCTACCGGGCCGAGGGGACGCCGCTCCTCATCGTCGCCGGCAAGGAATACGGGTCCGGCTCGTCGCGCGACTGGGCGGCCAAGGGGCCGATGCTGCTCGGCGTCCGGGCCGTGCTGGCCGAGTCGTTCGAGCGGATCCACCGCTCCAACCTCGTCGGGATGGGCGTGCTGCCGCTCCAGTTTTCACCGGGCGAGAGCGTCGCCTCGCTCGGCTTGAGCGGCCGCGAATCGTTCGCGATCCACGGTCTCGCCGACATCGGCCCGCGCGCCCGGCTTACGGTCGTGGCCCGTTCGGACGACGGCGCCGAGCGGCGCTTCACGGCGATCGCCCGGCTCGACGGCGACATCGACGTTGGCTACTTCCGGCACGGCGGGATCCTGCCCGCCGTCCTCCGCCGGCTCGCCGCCGACTGAGCGACCGCCGCGGAAACCGGCGCGGGCGCCCGGGTCGTAGCGGGTACCGAGAGCACGCGACCGACCGATCGGCGATCGCTGCTCTCCGACCTGCACCGTGGGAGCTTCGATGCCAGCACTGTCGGCGATCCATCGCCCCGCCCGCCTCGCCAGCCTCG
This sequence comes from Candidatus Limnocylindrales bacterium, assembly GCA_036382135.1. Lineage (GTDB taxonomy): Bacteria > Chloroflexota > Limnocylindria > Limnocylindrales > CSP1-4 > C-114. Next base: position 609 of record DASVIK010000445.1, read on the forward strand.
CCATCGCGGCGATCGCCGTCCTGACCGCCTGTACCGCCGCCTCGACGGGCCTGCCCGCGACACCGGCGGCCGCGAGTCCCGCGGCGGTCGTGAGCCAGAGCCCGGACGCCTCCGCGGCGTCGCCGGAGGACTCGTCGCCCGCCGCGTCCGGGAGCCCCGAGCCGAAGGGCGGCCGCTCCTACGGGGGCGGCGCGACCGACACACCCGCGCCGAAGCCCAAGGCGACCCCCAAGCCGACCGTCAAGTCGATCACCGTCCACACCGCCTCGACGGGTCTCGGCAAGGTCCTCGTCGGGACGGACGGCATGACCCTCTACATCCGGACCTCCGACCGCATGAACGCCTCGGGCTGCAACGGGTCGTGCGCCGGCAACTGGCCGCCGTTCACGGTCAACGCCGGGACGAAGGCCGTGGGGGGCTCGGGCGTCCACGGAGCGTTCGGCACGATCACCCGGTCGGACGGGACGCACCAGGTCACGTACAAGGGCAAGCCGCTCTACGCCTACGTGGGCGACTACTACGCCGGCGACACGACCGGCCAGGGCATCGGCAGCGTCTGGTTCGTGGCCAAGCCGTAGGTCTGAGCGCCCGGCGACGGGCCCGTCAGGCGCGCTCGAGCGGGAACGTCGTGCGGAGGTCCTGAGTCGCCCCGGTGGCGGCGGCGCGATAGCCGGACTCGATGATGTCGATCACGTGGCGCGCGTGCTCGGCCGTCACCGGCGACGGCCGGTCGTCGCCCACCCAGTCCACGAGCTGCATGATGTCCTCGAAGACGTGCGCCTCGCCGATACCGCGATGGGCGCCGACCACGTGGGGCAGCAGCCGATTCAGCACGTTGTCCTCGCCCGGCGAGGGGGCGAGCGTTTCCGCGCGGCCCTCGTACTCGAACGGCTCGTCATCGAGCAGCAGCCCGTCGATCGTGCCCTGCGTGCCGTAGTAGATGCCGGCCGCGAACCGGCGATTCGGGGCACCGGCGGCCGTGCCGTAGACCACCGCGACCAGGCCCTCCCCGAAGTCGAGGAGCAGGACCGTGTTGTCGTCCGCCTCGGTGAGGATCGTCCGACCCTGGAACGTCCGCTCGGGCACGCGGACGCCCGACAGCGCCGTGACCCTCCGCGCCGCGCCGAGCACGCTGGTCAGCCCGTGCAGCGCGTACACGGTCATGTCGTACATCGGGCCGCCGCCGGGCTTGCGGAAGTACCACGACGGGTCGATGGCGCCGCCGGCCAGGCCTGCCCGTTCGGGTTCGTCCTCGTGGTACCGCCCGAAGGCCGCCCCGCAGATCGCCCAGGTGATCCGCCCGATCGCGCCCTCGGCGATGAGCTTCCGCGTTCTCGTGATGTGCGGCCGGAGGACCTCACCCGGCGACGAAACGATGCGAAGGCCGCCGGCCGCGGCCAGCGCGATGAGCTCGTCCGCCTCGGCGACGGTCGTGGTCATCGTCTTGTTGAGGTGGACATGCACCCCGGCTCGCAGGGCCGTCCGGGCGTGCTCGAAGTGCAGCCCGATGGGGCTGACGATCGTCACCGCATCCAGGTCGCCGTGCGCGAGCATCTCGTCGATCGAGGGGAACGCCCGAGCGACGCCGAACCGGTTCGCGGCGTCCCGGGCCCGCTCGATCACGGGGTCGGCCAGGGCCGTGACGGTCACCCGATCCGCGATGTCGGGTTGCGACAGGTGAGGCAGGATCCCCCGGAGAGTGAGCGTCCCGACGCCCACGATCCCGATGCGCAGGGGCCGGCTCATCCTCGACACCACCCGATTCTAGGGGCGCCTGCGGGCGCGGCGCGGATCACGCGTGCGGGTGTGGGCGATACTGGCCGACGGCCCGCAGGAGCGACCGCCGGTCCCGGGCCAGGAGGAGAGCGTCGATGGACGATACGAGGAGCGACGCTGGATCGGCTGCGTGGCCGAAGCGGATCGGCGCCATCACGCTGTTCGTCGAGGACCTGGAAGCCGCGAAGCGGTTCTACGTGGAAGTCTTCGGCCTGCCGGTGCACTTCGAGGACGACGCGTCGGCCGTGTTCGATTTCGGGAACACGCTCATCAACCTGCTGAAGACGTCGGAGGCTGGGGAGCTGATCGAGCCGGCCACGGTGGCCCCACCTGACGCAGGATCTCGCGTGCAGTTCACGATCGACGTCGATGACGTGGACGCGATGTGCCTGCGCCTGGCCGAACGCGGCGTGGACCTGCTGAACGGACCGATGGATCGGCCCTGGGGGATCCGCACCGCCAGCTTCCGCGATCCCGGCGGCCACATCTGGGAGATCGCGAAGTAACGCACTGAGACTCAGTCCCAGAGGTCGATCTGCGGCAGCCCCGCGATGCCGAGCGCCTCATTCAGCTCGGCGGAGTGGTAGACGTCGTGGCTGAAGACCCGCTGGATGACCCAGCCGCGGGTGTGCACCCAGTCCTCGCCAAAGTCCGCGCGGCGGATCTCCTCCTCGAGCATGTCCGGGGTCCATCGGTCCAGGCAACCCTCGACGATGCGGAAGGTCGAGTCGAGCGCCGCGACGAGCGCATCGGCGCTGAACACATGCTCGAGATCGTCGTCGCCGGGGCAGTCAAACCCGGCGTTCGTGAACGGCGTCGTCTCCGCGCCGGGTTCACCGGCGAAGTCGCACAGCCAGAACACGCGCTGGCAGGCAAGGTGGCCCACGGTCGCCCAGAGCGGCCAGCGTTCGGGCGACGGTCGGATCGCCAGCTGCTCGTCCGTCATCGCGGCGACGACCTCGCGGAGGCGTCGGTCGTACGTCGGCCACGTGCTGTAGGCCGGTCGGATCGTCACACTGCTCATGCCGTCCACCGTACTCCCCGATCCTCACCGGATCCTGTCAGGAATGGTCGGAACGACGGGTACAGAAACAGGGCCCGAAGGCCCTGCGTCTGTGGGGTCACTCTGGTGGGCGATACTGGATTCGAACCAGTGACCTCGCGGATGTGAACCGCGCGCTCTAACCGACTGAGCCAATCGCCCGAGGTCGCCGCGTCGCACGGGACGGGCGAGGTCGGGCCATCATACCGCGAGGTCCGGCCAGCGGGCGACGAGGCTCGCGGCGTCCACCCCCTCGATCGCGACGAGCTTGTGCCGCCCGCTCGCGCCGGCGATGAGGCGGACGGCACCGCGCGGCAGGCCGAGTTCGCCCGCCAGGAGGCGCAACAGGGACTCGTTGGCCGCGCCGTCGACCGCGGGCGCCGCGACGTGCACGCGCAGCGCCCCCTCCACCACGCCATCGATGCGGTCGGCGCCGCCGCGGGGCGTGCAGCGGACCGCGATGCGGACGTCGCTCGCCCTCACGGTCGAGCCGCCCGCTCACCGAACAGGGCCCGGCCGACCCGCACGAGCGTCGCCCCCTCCTCCACCGCGACCGGGTAGTCGTCGCTCATGCCCATCGAGAGCTCGGGTCCCAGCGCCGGGGCGCCCGCCCGAACCCGGCCGGCGAGCTCACGCAGCGCCGCGAAGGTGGGACGCGCCGCCTCCGGGTCGGCGACGAGATGGCCGATCGTCATGAGGCCATCGAGGCGGAGTGCCCCCAGCATTGCGAGTTCCGGCAGGGCGGCGCTCAAGGCCTCCGACCCGAACCCGGCCTTGCCCGGATCGCCGTCGACGTTGACCTGGAGGAGGACCGGGAACCGCCGGTCGATGGCGACGTCGCCATCCGCCGGCAGGCCGCGCAGCTCGCGGACGATGCGGTCCAGACGCCGGGCGAGCCCGAGCGAATCGACCGACTCGACGCAATCGACGACCTCGAGGGCGCGCCGGACCTTGTTGTCCTGGAGCGGTCCGACGAGATGCCACTCGCCCGCTCCCACGGCCGGGACCTTGGCCGCGACCTCCTGGACCCGGTTCTCGCCGAACAGATGCTGGCCGGCGGCGATCGCCGCGCGGACGCGCTCCGCCGGGACGGTCTTCGAGACGGCGACGAGACGGACGCCTGCGGAGTCGCGACCGACGCGGTCGCAGGCCCCGGCGATGGCGTCGAGGACGACGCTGCGGGCATCGGCGAACGCGCGGACGACGTCCGGGTCGGGGGCGATCACCGAGAACGCCGGCTCGCGCCGGCGCGGCTCACTTGCGGCGCAGGAAGCTCGGGATCTCCAGCTCGTCGGCATCGACGGTCGCCCGTCGCGGTGCCGGGGAGACCTCGCCGACCGACCGCTCGGCGCGGACGACCGGGATGCCCACGGCGGCCGGGCGCTCGTCGCTCCGGAGCCCACCCGATTGGCCGTCGCCCGAGGCGAGGCGCTGGCGCTCGAGCTCTTCGAGGAAGTCGCGCTCGCGGCCCGCTCGCGGCCCGCCGCTGGTGTCGGCCGCCGGGTTGGAGGAGCTGACTTCGTGGCGCACGCTCGTGCGCTTGCGGTTCGTGTCGAAGCCGGTCGCGATCACGGTGATCTGGACCTCGTCGCCGAGCCGCTCGTTGAAGCTCGTCCCGAAGATGATGTTCGCCTCCGGGTCGGCGGCGGCGCGGATCTCCTCGGCCGCCTCGGTGACCTCGAAGAGCGAGAGGTTCGAGGAGCCGGTCACGTTGAACAGGATCCCCTGGGCCCCGTTGATGTTGACCTCGAGGAGCGGGCTGGCGATGGCCTGGCGGGCCGCCTCGAGCGCCCGGTTGTCGCCGGTCGCCCGGCCGATGCCCATGAGCGCCGAGCCGGCGTCGCGCATGACGGTCCGGACATCGGCGAAGTCCAGGTTGATGAGCCCGGGCACCGTGATGATGTCGCTGATGCCCTGGACGCCCTGGCGCAGGACGTCGTCGACAACGCGGAAGGCGTCGAGGATGCTCGTGTTCTTCTGGACGACGTCGCGCAGGCGATCGTTGGGGATGGTGATGAGGGTGTCGACCTTCGCCTTGAGCTCCTCGGCGGACTTCTCCGCGATGAGCCGGCGCCGGGCACCCTCGAAGCCGAACGGCTTGGTGACGACGCCGATCGTCAGGGCGCCGGCCTGCTTGGCGATCTCGGCGATGACCGGCGCGGCGCCGGAGCCGGTGCCGCCGCCCATCCCGGCGGTGATGAAGACCATGTCCGAGTCGGCGAGCGCCTCGGCGATCTTGTCGGCATCCTCCTCGGCGGCCCGCTGGCCGATCGACGCGTCACCGCCGGCGCCCAGGCCGCGGGTGATCTTGTCGCCGATGCGGATCTTGTGGGGCGCATCGCTCTGAAGGAGTGCCTGCGCATCGGTGTTGCAGGCGATGAACTCGACGCCCATCATCTCGGCGCGGATCATCCGGTTGACGGCGTTGCTCCCGCCGCCACCTACCCCGATGACGCGGATGAGCGCGAAGTTCTCTGAGTCGGACCGCAGCGGCATCGCCCTCTCCTCGGTGGCTCGTCCCTGAGCGTTGTCATCTCTGTACGGGATCCGCGCAAACGTGCGGAGATTTCGGGCGACCCGATCCCGGGGGTCGCTTCGACGTCCGGGGAGTATAGCGCCGTGGTCCAGTGTGGGCGGTCCGCCATCGTCCGGTATGGTGCGCAGGGGAACCGGAGCCTGCCCGGCGCCCCCGCCCAGATCGTCTCGGGCTAGGGGAAGATGCTCCGCAGCGCATCCCGGATGCGGCCGAGACCGCCCATCGCGGGAGCCGACTCGTAGCGGGCCGGCTCGCCCGCCGCGAGCTCGCGGGCACCCCACAGGAGCAGGCCGACGGCATTGCTGAACGCCGGCGTGAGCAGGCCGTCCACGAGACCGCCGATGCCCACCGGCGACGCGATCCGGACCGGCATCTGGAGGACCTCGCGACCGAGCTCGGCCGCGCCGCCGAGCTGCGAACCGCCACCCGTGAGGATGAGCCCGGCCGGCAGCATGCCGTGGCCGGACTCGCGCATCCGGTCGCGCATCAGCTCGAAGGTCTCGCGCATGCGCGCCTCGATGATCTGGCACATCTCGAGACGGCTCACCTCGCGCCCGGCGTCCTCGCCGGGGACCGAGACGGCGATCTGCTCGTCCTCGTCGATGCCCCGCAGGTCGCACGTCCCATGGCGGATCTTGAGCTCCTCGGCGACCTGGAGGCTCGTCTTGAGCCCGATGGCGACGTCGTTCGTGACGTTGTTGCCGCCGACCGGCAGGACCGCGCTGTAGAGCGGCGAGCCGTCCGCGAACAGGGCGAGGTCGATGGTCCCGGCCCCGATGTCCGCGACGGCGACGCCGAGCTCGCGTTCCGTCTCCGAGGCCACGGTCTCGGCCGCGGCGAGCGAGCTCGCCACGAGCTCATCGATCTTGACCCCGGCCGCGATGACGCACTTGGTCAGGTTCTGGACCGCGGTGGCCGACGCGGTGACGATGTGGACCTCGACCCCGAGCCGGATCGCGCTCATCCCGAGCGGGTCCTTCACGCCCTCCTGGTCGTCGACGCTGAAGTCGCGCGGCAGGACGTGGAGCACCTCGCGGTTGGAGGGGATCTGGACGGCCCGGGCGACATCGGTCGCGCGGCTGATGTCCTCGCGCGTGACCTCGCGGTTGTGGCCGCTGACCGCGACCGTGCCCGGCGAGTTCTGGCTCTCGACGTGCGCCCCGCCGACCGAGACGTACGCACGGTCGATCTTCATGCCTGACAGGCGCTCCGCCTGCTCGACCGCCTGGCCGATCGAGTGGACGGTCTGGTCGATGTTGACGACCACGCCCTTCTTGAGCCCGGTCGCCGGGACGGTGCCCTTGCCGATCACCGTCAGTCCACCGTCGCGGTGGACCTCGCCGATGAGGGCACAGACCTTGCTCGTGCCGACATCGATCCCGACCAGGATGGCTTCTCGTTCCACGGTCCTACGTCGCCTCGCTCGTACGGTCTAGAGGAAGTGGCGCCGGATGAGCGCCACGTTGTTGAAGATGCGGGGGCCGAAGGTGATGAGCGCTACCAGGTACAGGTCCACCCCGAGCCGGTCGCCGATGAAGGTCAGCAGCACGGCCACCACGCCGTTGGTGAGGAAGCCACTGACGAAGATGCGATTGTCGTAGACCCCGTCGAGTTCGGCACGCACCGCGCCGAGGACCGAGTCGAGCGCGGCCACGATGGCCACCGCGCTGTAGCGCGCGAACTCGAAGCTGACATTGACCTTGAGGATCAGCCCCAGCAGGACGCCCACGACGAGGCCTGCCAGGGGGAGAAGCACGGTCGGTCGCCCTCGCTCGGTGGGTTTGACCAAGGCTACCCGACGCGGCAACCGTGCGGCAACCCGCGGCGCCGTTGCGACCCCCGGACCGGGCAGCGCTCGTCATCGGCCGTTCTTCAGCTCGTACGTGCCCTCGATCGTCCTCGCGAGGTCGATCCGGGCGAGGTTGCCCTCGCCCTGCCTGATGAGGATGCTCTTCAGGAGGCGCACCTGGTCGGGCACGATCGCCGGCGGGCGGAGCGTGGGCGTGTAGATCCCGAACGTGGCCAGCCAGCCGCCCTGGCCGCTCGAGACGACGAACCCGGCCGCGTCGTCGACGGTGACCGTGAGATCGGCGGCGCTGCTGCCGAGGTCGGCCGGCTTGACCGACCCGAGGCGCGTCGCCACGTCGAGATCGATCGGATCGAGCGTCGAGCCGACGACGAGGCCGGCCGCCGAGGCCCGCGTGTCCAGGATGACCCGGAGGTCGGCCACGGCCGGGGCCGACCCGTCGCCGGCCGGCGCGAAGAGCAGGCCCGCGCGGTCGACGAGGAACCGGGTCGACGCCGTGGCCCAGACGAGGATGGGCTCACGCTCGTCGATGTG
>DASVIK010000446.1:0-4252 GCA_036382135.1 Candidatus Limnocylindrales bacterium
CGATGACCGGCACCCTGACGGTCAAGTAAGGAGCCCGCATGGCGACCACCGCGCTGACTCCCGCCGCGACATACCGAAGCAACCTGTACGAATGGGTGACGACGACCGATCACAAGAAGATCGGGATCCTCTACGTCATCAACTCGTTCGTCTTCTTCTTCATCGGAGGCCTGCTGGCGCTCGGCGTGCGCACCCAGCTGGCGGTCCCCGAGAACAAGCTCATCTCGCCCGACGTCTACAACCAGCTCTTCACGCTGCACGCGTCGCTCATGCTGTTCCTCTTCGTCATCCCGATGCTGGCGGGCTTCGCCAATTACGCCGTGCCCCTCATGATCGGCGCCCCGGACATGGCCTTCCCGCGCATCAACGCGCTGTCGTTCTGGATGCTCCCGCTGGCCGGGATCATCATGCTCACGGGGTTCCTCGTCCCGGGCGGCGCGGCCGCGGCCGGCTGGACGAGCTATGCGCCCCTGACGGAGCGGGCGTACTCGGGAACGGGTACGGACCTGTGGATCGTCGCCGTCCTGCTCATCGGCACGAGCTCGATCCTGGGCGGTGTGAACTTCCTCGTCACGATCTTCAAGATGCGGGCACCGGGGATGACGATGTTCCGGATGCCGATCATGGCCTGGACCGTGCTCGTGACGGCCGTCCTCACGATCATGGCCACGCCGGTCCTGGCGAGCGCCCTGATCATGCTGTTCATCGACCGCAATTATGGCGGGAGCTTCTTCAACCCGGCCGTCGGCGGCAACGCCGTCCTGTGGCAGAACGTGTTCTGGTTCTACTCACACCCCGCGGTCTACATCATGATCCTGCCCGCCATGGGGATCATCAGCGAGGTCCTGCCGGTCTTCTCGCGCAAGCCGCTCTTCGGCTACAAGGCGTTCGTCTTCGCGACCGCCGCGATCGGCGCCCTCGGCTTCTCCGTGTGGGCCCACCACATGTTCACGACGGGCGCGGTCTACCTGCCGTTCTTCAGCTTCATGACGTTCCTCATCGCGGTCCCGACCGGGGTCAAGATGTTCAACTGGCTGGCGACGCTGTTCCGGGGCCAGCTCACCTTCTCGACGCCGCTCCTGTACGCGCTCGGGTTCCTCTCGATGTTCCTCATCGGCGGGATCAACGGCGCGTTCAGTGCGGCCGTCCCGGTCGACTTCGCGCTCCACGACACGTACTGGGTCGTGGCGCACCTCCACTACGTGCTCTTCGGCGGCTCCGTCTTCGGGGTGATGGCCGGGGTCTACTACTGGTTCCCCAAGATGTCCGGCCGGATGCTCGACGAGACGCTGGGCAAGATCCAGTTCGTGCTCATGTTCGTCGGCTTCAACATGACGTTCTTCCCGATGCACATCCTGGGCCTCGACGGGATGCCCCGGCGCATCGCGCAGTACAGCTCGGCCGCCGGCTGGGGCCAGCTCAACCTGCTGGCGACGATCGGCAGCTTCGTCATCGCGGCATCCATGCTGCCGTTCCTGTGGAACGTCTTCATCTCCCTGCGCAGCGGCAAGCACGCCGGCGACGACCCGTGGGAGGGCAACACCCTGGAGTGGGCGACCAGCTCCCCGCCGCCGCCCTACAACTTCGACCACCTGCCGCCGATCCGGTCGGAGCGGCCGGTCTTCGATGCCCGGCACGCCCGCGACGGTGACGCGGGAGGGCACGAGTGAGCGCGGTGACCGCGGTCGCGACGACCCACGACGAGCCGCACGCGACCGGGCACGCCGCGGGAGGGATCAGCAACCCGATCCTCGGGATGATCCTGTTCATCTGCTCGGAGGTGATGTTCTTCGCCGGGCTGTTCGCGGCCTACTTCAACGTCCGGGCGACGGCCCCGGTCTGGCCGCCGGCCGCGTCCCTGACCTCGGTCCCGGTGGTCACCGCCGAGATGGCGAAACGGTTCGACCTCCACGCCGAGCCATGGTTCGCCCTCGTCCTGACGATCCTCCTCGTCCTCAGCTCGTTCACCTGCCAGCTCGGCGTGTGGGCGATCCGGCGGGGCGACCGGCGCGGCCTCGTCCGGGCGATCGGGCTGACCCTCGTCCTGGGCATCGCCTTCCTGCTCGGCCAGGCGTACGACTACAGCCAGCTCGGCTTCGGGCTGTCCGACACGCAGTTCGGGTCGACCTTCTTCACGCTGACCGGGTTTCACGGCGCGCACGTGTTCGCGGGCGCGATCATGCTGAGCGTCGTGCTCTACCGGGCGATGAGCGGCCAGTTCTCGGAGAAGCACCACGACGCGGTCGAGGCGACGTCGCTGTACTGGCATTTCGTCGACGTCGTGTGGGTCTGCCTCTTCTCGATCCTCTACATCATCCCCTCGAAGTAGCGGATCGGAGGCCGACGATGCATTTCAAGCGGCGGCGCACCGCGCTCGCGATCGGCCTCATGTTCGTCGTGCTCGCCGCCATCTACTTCACGGTGAGCCACGATGCGGGCGGGACGACGACGATCGCGTTCCTCGGCATCGCCGGCGGGGTGGCCGCCTACGCGCTCGTCGTCGGCACGCCGGACGACGTGTAGCGGGCCGCGGGAACCGCCCACCGACCGATGGAACAGATCCAGAAGCTCTGGACCGGGATCCTCGACACCCTGTCGAAGCTCGTCATCCCGGATTGGGGCGCGCTCATCGCCCTGCTCCCGCTGTTCGTCCTCATCGGGATCGCGCTGTGGCTCCTGCTGACCGTCCGGGCGTACGCGGTCCTCGGTCCTCGACAGCGCGGTCGCCAGTACATCCCCGTGGCACCGGGCGGGCTGCATGCGCCCGGTCCCTCGTACGCGCCGGTCCTGGGTGCCCTGGGCTCGGCGCTCTTCGTGTTCGGGCTCGTCATCGGCGGGGCGTTCTTCCTGGTCGCCGTCGGGATCCTCATCGTCTCGCTCCTGTATTGGCTCCGGGAGTTCATGCGTGAGTACGAGCACGTCGCCGGCGCGACGACGCTGCCCGTCCCGATCGAGCACGGCGGGCCGCCCGCTGGCGTCCACATGCCCGGGCCGTCGTTCCTGCCGCTCGGATCCGCGGTCGCCACCGCGCTCCTCGTCGTCGGCGTCGTCGTCGGCGGCTGGGTCCTCATCGGCGCCATCGTGTGCCTCGTGGTCGGCCTGCTCGGCTGGCTGCATGCCGCGCGGGCCGAGTGGCGGTTCACGGAGGAGGCCGATCGCACGGGGCACCTGCGCCAGGAGCCTGCCCCGGGCTTCCCGATGCGCCTGTTCGTCTTCTTCACGATCGTGATGCTCGCCGGGTTCTCGATCGAGGCCGGCTTCCTGCCGCCGCGCGCCGCGACGAGCTCCGGCGGTTCGGCGGCCTCGAGCCCCGGGGCGTCGGCAGGAGCTCCGGCATCGGGGACGCCGGCATCGGGGGGGCCCGCGTCGGCCCCACCCGCATCCGCCGGTCCGGCCGCGGACGTCACGGTCACCGCCCTCTCCTCTGCCTTCACGACCACCGACCTGACGGGGCCGGCCGGCAAGCCGTTCACGCTCGCGTTCGACAACCAGGACCAGGGCACCCTCCACAACGTCCACATCAAGAACCCGGACGGCAGCGACGCCTTCAAGGGTGAGTTCGTCACGGGCGTGGCGACGAAGGTCTACCAGGTGCCGGCCCTGGCGGCCGGTACATACTCGTTCGCGTGCGACGTCCACCCGTCGATGACGGGCACGCTCACGATCAAGTAGGGCGGCAACGACCACGCGATCACGGCCCACGGGTGCGGTCACCGTGCTCCTCGTCCTCGCTCTCGCGCTGGCCGGCTGCGGGACGGCCGGACCGAGCGCCACGGTGGGCGTGGCGGTCGGCAACGTCGCTCCCCCGCTGACGGGGACCACCATCGACGGGCGGACCGTGAGCCTTGCCGACTACCGCGGCAAACCGGTCATCGTCAACTTCTGGGCGAGCTGGTGCGGCCCCTGCCTGCGCGAGTTCCCGGTCCTCAAGGACGCGGAGGTGCACCATCCGGGCCTCGTCATCCTGGGCGTCGTCTACCAGGACGACGCCGCGGCCGCGAAGACGTTCTCGACCCAGCTCTCGGCGGACTGGACGAGCCTGACCGACCCGGACGGCACGATGGCCAACGCCTACCTCGTCGTGGCACCGCCCCAGTCGTACTTCATCGACGGGAAGGGGATCGTCCGCTCGCGCCAGATCGGCGAGATCACCGCCGACGACCTCGCGCGCCAGTACCCGGCCATCGCGACCCCGTGACGGGCAGCGGGCCCGTGGCCGGCGGGTCGGGCTCGGCGGATCCCCTGCCTGCGG